>NZ_JASCPT010000300.1:0-280 GCF_029959775.1 Pseudomonas sp. PS01270
ATCGCGTACTTCACGGTCACGCCGCGATGGGTCAGCTTCTCGGTCAGTTCCTTCAGTGCGTGTTGTGCACGGGCCACTGCCAGAGCGTAGCCCGGGACGATGATCACGGTGTCGGCGTTGGTCAGCAGGAAGGTTGCGTCATCAGCCGAGCCGGAATTCACCGGACGGGCTTCCTGCGCACCGGCAGGACCTGCATCTGCCGTATTGCCGAAACCGCCGAGCAGTACATTAAAGAAGGAGCGGTTCATCGCCTTGCACATGATGTACGAGAGGATCGCAC
>NZ_JASCPT010000301.1:0-278 GCF_029959775.1 Pseudomonas sp. PS01270
GGGTGTAACCGAATTCGGGATGACCTGTAGTGCGGCTCTGCAGTTGACGGAACTGCTTGAGGTCGTCGATCGACAGGTCGTAGCCGGTCAGGTGCCGCAGCGAGTAGATCAACATCGAGCCGTGGCCGTTGGACAGCACGAAGCGGTCACGGTCGGCGAACGACGGGTTGCTCGGGGTGTGCTTGAGGTAGTCGCGCCACAGCACTTCGGCAATATCTGCCATACCCATAGGGGCTCGGGGATGGCCGCTGTTGGCTTTTTGCACGGCATCCATGCTG
>NZ_JASCPT010000302.1:0-274 GCF_029959775.1 Pseudomonas sp. PS01270
CAGCAAGTGGTGGTATGCGGTTTTGGCGTGCCGGGCGATACGGTTACGGTGACGCTGGTCGGTGCCACGCGCTCAGAGCCGGCAAGTGGAATCGTGCAGGAAAATCGCACCTGGTCAGTGATGCTCGCTGCGAGTCCGCCCGAAGGGGGGCTTTATCGGCTGGAGGCAGTCGCATCTCTGGACGGGTTCGAATCATTTGAAACCCTGCGCTCGGTCATTTTGGGTACTTTTGTGCCAGCCCTCGACGAGCCGGCGCCGGGACGCTGGGTCAGCC
>NZ_JASCPT010000303.1:0-264 GCF_029959775.1 Pseudomonas sp. PS01270
AAACAATCTGGGCTCGGCAAAGGTTCATGGATGAAAGCGGCACACTGCAGGAGTCGAAAGACAGCGAGCCGCTGCACTTTGACGTCGTGCCGGCCGCCCCCTTCATTGAAACCCCGGTCGAGGGCAACGCCATCGGGCAGCAAGTGGTGGTATGCGGTTTTGGCGTGCCGGGCGATACGGTTACGGTGACGCTGGTCGGTGCCACGCGCTCAGAGCCGGCAAGTGGAATCGTGCAGGAAAATCGCACCTGGTCAGTGATGCTCG
>NZ_JASCPT010000304.1:0-262 GCF_029959775.1 Pseudomonas sp. PS01270
GGTCTTTCGGCGTGGGTGTTTTTCACACCCATTGTCGTTACTCATGTCAGCATTCGCACTTCTGATACCTCCAGCAAGCTTCTCAACTCACCTTCACAGGCTTACAGAACGCTCCTCTACCGCATCACCCGAAGGTGATACCCGTAGCTTCGGTGTATGGTTTGAGCCCCGTTACATCTTCCGCGCAGGCCGACTCGACTAGTGAGCTATTACGCTTTCTTTAAAGGGTGGCTGCTTCTAAGCCAACCTCCTAGCTGTCTAA
>NZ_JASCPT010000305.1:0-262 GCF_029959775.1 Pseudomonas sp. PS01270
GGTCTTTCGGCGTGGGTGTTTTTCACACCCATTGTCGTTACTCATGTCAGCATTCGCACTTCTGATACCTCCAGCAAGCTTCTCAACTCACCTTCACAGGCTTACAGAACGCTCCTCTACCGCATCATCCGAAGATGATACCCGTAGCTTCGGTGTATGGTTTGAGCCCCGTTACATCTTCCGCGCAGGCCGACTCGACTAGTGAGCTATTACGCTTTCTTTAAAGGGTGGCTGCTTCTAAGCCAACCTCCTAGCTGTCTAA
>NZ_JASCPT010000306.1:0-261 GCF_029959775.1 Pseudomonas sp. PS01270
ATATAACACCCAAGCAATTTGCTGACCTGAAAAGGCACCAGATTGCGGTGTGTGAAGACGAAACGAACCGAAAGTTCGAAACGCACAAACACCGAAAGCTGTCACATACCCAATTTGCTGAAGCGAGACCATCTGGTCACGAGTCAGTACCCGAATTTCTTGACGACCATAGAGCGTTGGAACCACCTGATCCCATCCCGAACTCAGCAGTGAAACGATGCATCGCCGATGGTAGTGTGGGGTTTCCCCATGTGAGAGTAG
>NZ_JASCPT010000307.1:0-255 GCF_029959775.1 Pseudomonas sp. PS01270
GGGGGGGGGGGGGGGGGGGGGGGGGGGGGGGGGGGGGGGGGGGGGGGGGGGGGGGGGGGGGGGGGGGGGGGGGGGGGGGGGGGGGGGGGGGGGGGGGGGGGGGGGGGGGGGGGGGGGGGGGGGGGGGCGGGGGGGGGGGGGGGGGGGGGGGGGGGGGGGGGGGGGGGGGGGGGGGGGGGGGGGGGGGGGGGGGGGGGGGGGGGGGGGGGGGGGGGGGGGGGGGGGGGGGGGGGGGGGGGGGGGGGGGGGGGGGGG
>NZ_JASCPT010000308.1:0-255 GCF_029959775.1 Pseudomonas sp. PS01270
ACGACGCAGATGTGGTCAGGAAGGTACAGGTGGGAGGCGAAATCTTCTGGAGGAATCGGGAATACAAGATCGGAAAGGCTTTTTATGGCAGGTGCATAGCGATCAGGGAGACGACGGAGGACGGTATTCACGATGTCTACTGGAGTAGACATCGTGTCGCTCGAATCGACTTGAACTTGCAGATCGTGACGGCAGGTAAGAAGATCTAAAACCGTCCACCATGTCTCCGAACATGTGTCCACCATGTCCCCGGTA
>NZ_JASCPT010000309.1:0-255 GCF_029959775.1 Pseudomonas sp. PS01270
AATCAACCGAGATTCCCTTAGTAGTGGCGAGCGAACGGGGACTAGCCCTTAAGTGGCTTTGAGATTAGCGGAACGCTCTGGAAAGTGCGGCCATAGTGGGTGATAGCCCTGTACGCGAAAATCTCTTAGTCATGAAATCGAGTAGGACGGAGCACGAGAAACTTTGTCTGAATATGGGGGGACCATCCTCCAAGGCTAAATACTACTGACTGACCGATAGTGAACTAGTACCGTGAGGGAAAGGCGAAAAGAACC
>NZ_JASCPT010000030.1:0-48238 GCF_029959775.1 Pseudomonas sp. PS01270
CCCACAGGTATTGTGTCGCTCACAAATTTTGCATCCGACAAAGACCCTGTGGGAGCGGGCTTGCCCGCGATGGGGCCCGTCCCGACCACCTCAAAACCTCGGTTTGACCGCCCGCCAATCCGCCTTGTACCGCTGCATCTGCCGCACATCATCCCTCTGGCGAATCCCGCACGTCAGGTACTGATCATGCAGCTTGGCCAGTTGCTCATGATCCAGCTCCAACCCCAACCCCGGAGCGCGAGTGATCTTCACGCAGCCATCGACAATCGGCAGCTTGCCGCCCTTGATCACTTCCTCGTCCGGCTCCTGCCACGGGTAGTGGGTGTCGCAGGCGTAATCCAGATTCGGCACCGCCGCCGCGACGTGCGCCATGGCCATCAGGCTGATGCCCAGGTGCGAGTTGGAATGCATCGACACGCCGAGGCCAAACACATCGCACATTTTCGCCAGCGTCTGCGTATCCCGCAGGCCACCCCAATAATGGTGGTCGGCGAGGACGATTTGCACGCTGTTCTGCGCAACGCTGCGGCGGAACTCGTCGAAATCGGTAACGACCATATTGGTCGCCAAGGGCAGACCGGTGCGCTTGTGCAGTTCAGCCATGCCATCAAGCCCCGGGGTCGGGTCTTCGTAATACTGCAGATCATCGCCGAGCAGTTCGGCCATGCGAATCGCCGTCTCCAGCGACCAGTTGCCGTTCGGATCGATGCGCAGCGGAAAACCCGGAAAGGCTTTCTTCAGTGCCTTGATGCATGCCACCTCATGCTCCGGCGGCAAGGTGCCGGCCTTGAGCTTGATGCTCTTGAATCCGTACGCTTCGATCATCCGCGCTGCCTGCGCGACGATCTGTTGCTCGCTCAGCGCCTCGCCCCAGTTGTCCGGTTTGTAGGGGGAGTCGATATGCTCGGCGTACTTGAAAAACAGGTAAGCGCTGAACGGCACTTCATCGCGGATCGCCCCGCCGAGCAGGTCCACCAGCGGCACGTTCAGGTAGCGCGCCTGCAAATCAAGAAACGCTACTTCGAATGCCGAGTAGGCATTGCTCACCGCTTTGCTGGCGTGGGAACCGGGGGCCAGTTCGGCGCCAGCGACGCTGGCGGGTTTATTCGCCGCCACGGTGGCCTGCACGATCGCGCGCAACTGATTGAGGTTGAACGGATCAAGGCCGATCAATTGGCTCTGCAATTGTTGCTGGATCGCCAGCGCCGGGGCATCGCCGTAGCTTTCGCCGAGGCCGATGTAGCCGTTGTCACTCTCGATTTCGATGATCGAGCGCAGGGCAAAAGGTTCGTGGATGCCACTGGCGTTGAGCAGTGGCGGATCGCGGAAGGCAATCGGGGTGACGCTGACACGGGTGATTTTCAAGATAACGCTCCTGACAGATCAACAATCGATTCAGTGGCTCGCAGCCGGACGAGCCGGCACCACAGCGGCGGCTTCGTCACTTGGCTTTGCCGGGGTTTTACATTTGGCGCCAGGCGCCGTGCGGGCGAAGAAGATCACCACGGCGGCGATCAGCGATGTCGCCGCCAGGCCATACAGGCCGCCCTCGATGGAGCCGGTGGTTTGTTCAAGGATGCCGAACGCGGTCGGCGCGACGAAGCCGCCAAGGTTGCCGATGGAGTTGATCAGCGCGATCACCGCCGCAGCGATACGCGCGTCCAGATAGCTTTGCGGAATCGGCCAGAACAGCGCCGACGCCGCTTTGAAACCGATGGCGGCGAAGCAGATCGCGACAAAGGCAAACACCGGCCCGCCAGTGGTCGACATGAACATCCCGATGGCGGCGATCACCAGGGTCAGCGCGACCCAGGCCTGCTGGAATTTCCACTTGCCGGCCAGCGCCGCGAAGCCGTACATGGCGACAATCGAAATAATCCACGGAATCGAATTGAGCAGCCCGACCTGGAAATCACCGAGGTTGCCCATCTTCTTGATCATGCTCGGCAACCAGAACGTCGCGCCGTAAATGGTCAGGGCAATGGAAAAATAGATGAAGCAGAACAGCGCGATCTGTCGGTCAGCCAACAGCTTGAACATCGACGGCTTGGCGACTTGTACCGCTTCACGAGCGCGCTGCTCCTCGGCAATCGCCGCGACCAGTGCGTCTCGCTCTTCCTCGCTCAGCCACTTGGCTTGGCTCGGGTGCGATTGCAGCCAGAACCAGACGAATGCGCACAACACCACCGAAGCCGCGCCTTCGATCAGAAACATCCACTGCCAACCGTGCATGCCCAATCCGCTGATATGCAACAGCGCACCGGACACCGGGCCGGAAATCACCGAGGCAATCGCTGAGCCGCTGAGAAACACCGCCATGGTTTTGCCGCGCTCGGACGCTGGCAGCCATTGGGTGAAGTAATAAATGATCCCCGGGAAAAACCCGGCCTCGGCCGCACCGAGAATAAAGCGCAGCACGTAGAAACTGGTTTCGCCCTGAACAAACGCCATGGCCATGGCCGCAGCGCCCCAGGTAAACATGATCCGCGTCAGCCAGACCCGCGCGCCGTAGCGCTGCAACAGCATGTTTGACGGCACTTCGAACAGTGCGTAACCGATAAAAAACAGTCCGGCGCCAAGTCCATAAGCTGCTGCGCCAATACCCAGATCAGTTTCCAGATGACTGCGCACGAAACCGATATTGACCCGGTCGATGTAGTTGACGATGAACATCACCACGAATAGCGGCAGTACGTGGCGTTTGACCTTGGCGGCGGCGCGGGCGAGCACCGTGATGTCCGGCGGACTCTGCAAAGTTTTCAAGGGGCGACTCCCGATCTTGTTTTTTTAGGGATGACTTGAAGCGATGAGCCGATCATGGACGTCGCGCATTGATCCCGTCTAATCTAAACAGGCATTCGATTGATACCCGGATTAGATCAATGTTCGAGCTCACCCAACTGCGCTGTTTCACCACGGTCGCCACCGAACTCAACTTTCGCCGCGCCGCCGAGCGCCTGAACATGACCCAGCCGCCACTGAGTCGGCAGATTCAGCTGCTGGAGCATCACCTTGGCGTCGAATTGTTTACCCGCAGCACCCGAAGCGTTGCGCTGACGGCGGCGGGCCGGGCGTTTTTCGTTGAGGCGCAGAATCTGCTGGAGCGCGCCCAGCAAGCAGCGATCACCGCACGCCGGTTTGCCGAGGGCGACATTGGCTCGGTGAACATCGCGTTCGTCGGCAGCGCGGTATATGAATTTCTGCCCAAGGTGATCGCCGAAGCGCGACTTAAACAGCCTCAGGTGAAAATCGATCTGGCAGAGATGAATACCTATCAGCAGCACGAGGCCTTGCGCGCCCGCCGTATCGACCTGGGCATTGCCCGCGCGCCATTGCAGGAACCGGGCTATGCCACCGAATGCCTGGTGCGCGAACCGTTTGTGCTGGCGGTGCCGAACGGGCATCGGTTGGCCAATGCAGCTGAGGTGTCAGTGGCTGATCTGGATAAACAACCGTTTCTGATGTACTCCCATGAAGCCTATCCGCCGTTCAACGAACTGTTGACCGGCACGCTGCGCTCAGCGCGGGTGGCACCCGATTACGTGCAATGGCTGGGCTCGTCGCTGACGATTCTGGCGCTGGTCAACGCTGGCATGGGTCTGGCGCTGGTACCACGTTGCGCGACCAGCGTGGTGTTCAGGAATGTGGTGTTTCGCGAGATCGATCTGGGCGAAGGGGTGCAAAGCGAACTGCATCTGATCTGGCGTGAGAACAATGACAACCCGGCGTTCGCGATGTTGCTGGAGGCGATTCGCCGGGCGGTGGTGCAGGGTTGGGGCTGAAGAAGTTTATCGTCTAGACCGTGGTTTCAGAGGCGGCGGCGCACTGGGGCCTTTGATCAAGGGCACGTCCAGCATTTTTCCGTCCGGCCCGACAAAGAGTCGCTCTAAATGCTTTGGCATGGGTTGTGGTGCTCTGGCAGTTGGCATGTTGATCCCTCTGATACTGGGCTGAACTCGACCCATTTGACTTTCGCGGAATCTATCAACAAAAACTCCGCGCCAATAGATGCAGGTTGGCCATCATCCGTGAGCCAACGCGGATATTTCATGACGAACTGACCATTGGATGATTCCCGTGGCCACTCGACCGGCCAGCCAAACACGCGCCTTTCATCGTTCAAATGCAGAGTTATGAATCGCTCATGTTGGGCGAAAGCGCAAAACCATTCACTGGGGAAAGAAGATTGTTTCGTGACGTTTCGCTTACGTAACCAGCCGTGCAATTTGTCACTCGTAGCCAGGTAACAGGCAAACAAACCCAGCATCAGCGAAAACACAAATGCCCAGAGCGTTTGCGCCCGATCATCCCAGTTTCCTAATGAAAAACCCTTCGAGCCAATCCACAAACATAGGTTGCCCACCGCCAACACCGCGCCCTGAATCACAAATGTGAATATCAGCGCCTGCACGATCTGGCCGAACGTATCCGGTCGCTTGAATGCCGTAAGTGAATAGAAGATCCAGGTCGATAGAAAACCTGGGATGAGATACTGCAACAGCGGAATGATGTCCTTGACCAGATCATCCATGATCCGAGACTCCTTTCAGTCATGCCGATCCCGTCACGGGCCGACATTCAAAGCCTAGTCAAGGATCCTGCTGCGCCTCGCGGGCAACTGTCACAGCTCATTGCGAGCGTTTGATTGGAGTCTCCATCCAATGAAAAAAGGCAGACACCGAACTTCGGTGTCTGCCTTTTTTGAGATCCGGGCGCCCGGTTACAGGCAATCACGCACCGATTGGCGCAGCGATCCGGACTTGGCCCAAGGCGGCCCTTGGTAGAGGGACACCTTGCTGCCGTCCTTGTATTTGACGATATCGAGAATCTCATCCGCCGTGATAATGCTCGGCGCGGTAATCCGGTAGCCGTTGGAAATCGACGTCTGCGAAGTCTTGGCCACGTCCTTCTGCCACAACGGTAACAAACACGCGGCATATTCCTTGGGAGGCTTGTCACTGGTCTTGCTGAGGTTTGGCTCGCCCGGCACCAGCGATGCTGGTAACGAGCAACCCGTCAACAGGGCCAGTGCCAAAGTGCCGATCCATACGCGCATGCTGTTTACCTGTTCCGAAAAAACGTGAATGTACCGTTTAACGGCGTGCACATCCATCGTGGCACCCCGCCGTTACTGGGGTTTGGACAATTTTTTACATCGGTTCAGCCGGGCGTCAGATGGCCTGGCCCCATGTGGAAAAATGCGACTACTCTTTTCTACCGAGAATGTTCTGGAGGTGATCATGCGGCTCAATGAATACGAACACGAACTTCAACGGGATTTGCAAAGCGTGGCGTCGGACCTGAGGTGGTCGGCGGTCGACCTCAAGCGCATTGCCGAACAATTGCGCAAATCAGGTAACGAGGCAGACGCCCAGACTGTGTTGCGGTCTTGCGAAATCCTGCAAAACGACGAAGAGAGATTGCAGATCTATGCCAAGGAGGTAAAAGCCCGGACCATCAGCCGAATCAAGGTGCACTGACTCCTGATCCAAACAAGAAGCCCCGGTCGAAACCGGGGCTCTTTCGTTATAACGCGTCAACTCACGTTCTGGCTTTGCACCCGCTTGGCGCGTTGCTTGTAACCAGGAAGCGCCGCCGCATAGGCCATCGCCTCCTCTCTGCTGGTGAATGACGCCAACCGGTCGCCCTGAGTGCAAACCCGCCATGGGCCGTTGTTGACGCTGAGCACGTCATAACCGTTCATGTGCAGCTTGTTCAGCATTGGAATGCTCATGAGCACCTCCATTTCGTCAACGGTGTTTTCGGTGTACGGGCTTACCTTACACCCGCTCCCCGCTGCGGTGTAAACCGGATTCGCCCTGGCACATGTCAATTCACTGGCACTTTTTGCTACGCAAATGGCTCCGAATCAAGAGGGAACCTTTAAAACCGCTGGCGGCTCGAATATTGCAGATTGATTACAGATTTATGACACGCATCAACAGGGCAATCATGAAAGTACGCGCCACCGTCATTTGCGAACAGGATCGCCATATCCTCCTGGTACGCAAATCCCGCCATCACTGGTCATTGCCCGGCGGCAAGGTCGAACCCGGGGAAACCCGTGCGGCGGCAGCCATGCGCGAGTTGCAGGAGGAAACCGGGCTCAATGCTGAGGACGTCCTGTACCTGATGGATTTTCAGGCGGGCAGTACGCGGCATCATGTGTACGAGGCTTCGGTGGTCAACCTCGACGACGTGCGCCCGCAGAACGAAATCGTCGATTGCATCTGGTACCCGCTCGATGCCGTGCACAATCTTGAAACCAATGACGCGACGAGGCGCATCGTGCAGGCCTTTCAGCGCCGTTTATGAAAATCAGCCTGCGAACGCCCGGCGACCGGCGCTGATTTCCGTGCGCAACTCACCGATGAAATTGGAAATATCGCGAATCGTCACCAGATGCTCGGGAGAAACGCCGTCAAGCAACAACTCGACACGCCCACTGCCCGGCTCATACACCTTGATCCGCAACAGACCTTGTCCGGTCGGTGTGCAATCACACTTGAACGTGGGGAAGCCTGACTCGACGATCCGGCAAATATCGGCAATGGCAAGCATGGACGGGCGCCTCGCAGGCGGAGAATCGATCCATCGAGCATAGACCCACGGTGTGTTTATTGCCCGCCGGGAATGCCAAGCCGATCACAACTCACTCATGCCATTCAATGCGCGTCGTGATCCCAGATCCAGTTCCACATTCCGGGCAGATTCACCGGCTCAGCGCTTTGCTGAACCGTACGCGCCAACGCAGCTTTTTCCAGTGCGGCCTGATTGTCGTAGAACGGCTTGTCCGCCAGTCTGACCCCGGTCGCCGCCGCGCTATCGAGCAGAATCTGCAGATATTCGCGAGTGTGGCGCGCGGTGTAGCGATTGAGGTCATGGAACGTCACCACGACCGGGATCACGCCATCCACAGTCGGCAATTGACCCACGGCGATGCGCTCGCGCACTTCCGATAACTGTCGCAGCATATTCGCCCGACGCCGAGGGCTGGCGTTGAAGCCCCAGATCTTGCCGTCGTTGGCACTCATGTCCGTGAGCAAGACATGCAAGCCGTGTTTTTGATAGGCCGCAAATGTGCGCTTGTCGTAGTTCCAGAACGGTGGGCGCAACAGCTTGGGCTGCGCCCCGGTGATAGCGGCGATGTCAGCACTGCCATCGGTCAGCGACTGCTCCAGTTCTTGCGGGTCGAGCGAGCGATGGTTGGTGTGCCAATGAGTCGCGGTGTGGAAAGCGAGAATATGCCCCTCGGCGTGTTCACGACGCATCAGGCTGCGACCGATCTCGCTGTTGCCTGCCCTGGGTGCTCGGGTCTGCACGAAAAACACGGCTTTGATGTCTGCCTGCAGCGGATTGCTTTTGAGGCTGTCGAGCACCGTCGCCGTGGGATTCCACAACCCTGAAGCGCTGGGGCCATCGTCGAACGTCAGGAGAAAACGTACGGGGGCCTGGGCCATCAGGCGCGTTTCGGTTTGCGTGGTCATGTCGATCGGCGCGGCGATGCAACCGGCCAGACCGAGCGCGATGAGCGCAACACAAAGAAATTTGCATCCGGATGTCATGTCTTGCCCTGAGGCCGAGGCCGTCGTGTTGTCGAATGGCAAAACTCCCTCGCCTTTGTCCATCCCTGCGCGGCTATCCGCGAGCGCAGGTTGGATAAGGTACACAGGGTTTGGTTCCGGTGCTGCGTTCAGTGCGTCATCGGCCGGCACATCGGCTGGTCCGACTAGACTCAAATTTCCTCAAGGAGATTTCATCCATGTGCGGAAGACTCACGCAGTACCGGGGGATTCACGATTTCGTTGCGGTGCTGAGCATCCCCGATGCGTTGATCAATCACGTCGGCGATGCGCCACTGGATCGCTACAACGCAGCGCCCACCACTGCGCTGGCGGTTCTGCATCAGCACGAACAGGCCATTCATGCCGACAATCTGCGCTGGGGCTGGCGGCCGCATTGGGCCAGGGATCGTGCCCCACCTATCAACGCTCGGGTGGAGAAAGTCGCCCACGGCGCGTTCTTCCGGGCGATCTGGCGGCAGCGGCTGATCGTGCCGGTCGACAATTGGTTTGAGTGGGTTGATAGCGGGGAAAAATCCCGACAGCCCTGGTTGATTCGTCGGGCGGATCAGGCTCCGGTCTTCTGCGCCGGTATCGGCCAGTTTTCGGCACCGGGGGTTGCGCCGAGGGAGGACGACGGGTTCGTCATCATCACCGCTGACAGCCTGGGCGGCCTGCTCGATATTCACGATCGCCGCCCAGTGGTCTTCGATTCGGCGCGAGCTCGGGAATGGCTTGATCCGGCTACGCCAGTGGAGCGCGCCGAGCAGATGCTGCTGTTTGAAGGCGAGCCCAGTGAGGCCTTCGAATGGTACAAAGTCGGCAAAGCGGTCGGCAATACGCGTAATCAGGGTGCGCAATTGATAGAACGAGTCGACTAAATAATCCGTCCATCCTTGCGTTAATCAACCAACGCCGCCACTGAGTCCCCTGCGTTACAAAAAGTGTTTCAAGCGCGATACAACACCCGTAAAACAGCCGTTTGAGCGAATCAACCGCCTGTCAGACATTTCGACAGTCATACATACATTTTCCCGCGCTGCGGATAGCATGCGCGCCGCCTTTCCGATTGGTATACCAGTTGACCATAGAGTCAAAGAAATCAGGAATCCATCAACAACTTTCAAGCCTTGCAGAGAAATAAGTGAGCGACGATTTTGCAATCAAACAGGTCAGCGGCCTGAAGTGTGTCCATCTGTCCAAGACAGAACGCCTGGAACTCGACTGTTTTATCGGCCATTACATCAAGACCCGAAACCTGCACAGCGTGCCCGATATCGAACGCACCCTGCGCAGCACCCTCGAGGGTTATCCCGGCCATCCGCCGGTGATGGTCAATGAGCTCAATGCGTGGATTGATCGAACGTTGGGGTATCGCGCGACCTACCCGGACTTCACGCAGCTGGCAGACCTCTGAAACGCGAAGAGCCCCGCTGCTGCGGGGCTCTTCGTATGGGTTGTTCAAGGTTTCAGCGGACGCTCCTGATCGCGGTCCGACAGCTCGCGGCTGTCATCGTGCTTCCAGGTTTTTTCCTGCCTCTTTTGCCGCTCGATTTCTTCTTCTGTTGGCTCATCATCTTCCGCACGCGTTTGCTCAGTTGCCATGTGCACCTCCCCTCAGAACAGTTGATGATCGTTAAAGGGTAGAACACTTTTGCGCGCCCAGATTCACCAAGGAATTTTGTCCCGCGCGGCGTACCATAGCGCCATCCACCCTTACGTCAGGAAGACGCCATGCTGTACCGAATCGCCGCCGACGGGCTGGTGCTGTTTCACTTGTGTTTCATCTTGTTCGTGCTGTTCGGCGGGCTGCTGGTGCTGCGCTGGCCACGTTTGATGTGGCTGCACTTGCCGGCGGCCGCATGGGGCGTGGCGGTCGAGGTATTGCACCTGACCTGTCCGTTGACCTACTGGGAAAACCTCATGCGCCACGCGGCCGGGCAGACCGAATACGCCGGCGGCTTCATTGAGCATTACATCTGGCCGATCATCTATCCGGCCGGTCTGACGCCGCAGATTCAACTGGCCCTCGGCAGCGTGGTGCTGGCGGTCAACCTGTTGGTGTACGCACGACTGCTGCGCTCATGGAAACTGCGCCGGGCCCGGCGCATTCCGTTTTAACGCGAGGCCGGTTTTAACGTTTCCAGCCACTGCGGATCGAAGCGTGGCTGGTCAGAATCAAGTCCCTGCGCCTGCATCCGCGCCTTGTGCTGTTCGACTTCGTCACGCAGTTGTCCGTGATCGCTGGAGTTGCCGTCCAGCTCATGCATTTGCAGCAATCCGAGGTGATAGAAACGCAACACCTTCATCGCCGTCGGATCGTTGTTCTGCACCGCCGCTGTCACCTGATGCATGACATTGGTAATGCTCATCAGATTGCGCTTGAGGCGCCAGCTGTACACCGCCGGGGCCATCCAGGTCTGATGCCAGAAACGCCCGCGCAACAGCGCCGCCGTCAGCAGAAACGCCACGAATACGCCGCCGACATTGAAACGCAGGTTATCCCCGTCGGGTTCACCGAACACTGCCACCGCAACCGACGAAAACAGCATGGCCAGCAGCAGAAACAGCACGGCGATGATGATCGTGCTGCGGCGGGTCTGCTGACGAAAGGTAGCGGGGTCCATCGGCTGAATCTCGAACATCGAAAATGACTTCCTTGAGTGGCAAAACGCGCAACGGAAAAAACTCGCCAGCGCATTATCGCATCGCACCGGGTTTTAGCTATGCTGGGGCTCCTTTTCATCTTTTCAAAGTCCAACGGGACATGGCGGTATAACGCAGATCGTGCCATCTTCATTCATGGATACACACTATTCGGATGCCATCCGCTGCGTTGTGGATGACATCGTTTTAAGGATCACTGCATGACCCAACGACACGTAATCAATGCCTCGGTCAGTCCGAAAGGCAGTCTGGAAACCCTTTCTCAACGTGAAGTCCAGCAACTGAGCGAAGCCGGATCCGGCAGCACCTATACCCTCTTCCGCCAGTGCGCCCTGGCCATCCTCAACACCGGCGCGCATGTCGACAATGCCAAGACCATCCTCGAAGCCTACAAGGACTTCGAAATCCGCATTCACCAACAGGATCGCGGTGTACGCCTGGAGCTGCTGAACGCTCCGGCTGACGCGTTCGTCGACGGCGAGATGATCGCCAGCACCCGCGAAATGCTCTTCAGCGCCCTGCGCGATATTGTCTACACCGAGAACGAACTCGACAGCCAGCGCATCGACCTGAGCAATTCCCAAGGCATCAGCGACTACGTGTTCCATCTGCTGCGCAACGCGCGCACCCTGCGCCCGGGCGTCGAGCCGAAAATCGTGGTGTGCTGGGGCGGTCACTCGATCAACACCGAAGAATACAAATACACCAAGAAAGTCGGCCACGAACTGGGCTTGCGCAGCCTCGACATCTGCACCGGTTGCGGCCCTGGCGTGATGAAAGGTCCGATGAAAGGCGCGACCATTGCCCATGCCAAACAGCGCATTCACGGCGGTCGCTACCTCGGCCTGACCGAGCCAGGCATCATCGCCGCCGAAGCGCCGAACCCGATCGTCAATGAGCTGGTGATCCTGCCGGACATCGAAAAACGTCTGGAAGCCTTCGTCCGTGTCGGCCACGGCATCATCATTTTCCCGGGCGGCGCCGGTACGGCCGAAGAGTTCCTGTACCTGCTCGGCATCCTCATGCACCCGGACAACGCAGGCCTGCCCTTCCCGGTCATCCTCACCGGGCCGAAGCATGCCGCGCCGTATCTGGAACAGCTGGATGCGTTCGTCATCGCGACCCTCGGCGAAGCAGCGAAGCAGCATTACGAGATCATCATCGATGACCCGGCCGAAGTGGCGCGGCAGATGACTCAAGGCCTGAAAGCGGTGAAGCAGTTCCGCCGCGAGCGTAACGATGCGTTCCATTTCAATTGGCTGTTGAAAATCGATGAAGGCTTCCAGCGCCCGTTCGATCCGACCCACGAAAACATGGCCAACCTGAAACTGCACCGCGACCAGCCGCCGCACGAACTGGCCGCCAACCTGCGCCGGGCGTTTTCCGGGATCGTCGCCGGTAACGTCAAGGACAAGGGCATTCGCCTGATCGAAGAGCACGGGCCGTATCAGATCCGTGGCGATGCGGCGATCATGCAGCCGCTTGATGCGCTGCTCAAGGCCTTCGTCGCTCAGCACCGGATGAAACTTCCGGGTGGCGCGGCGTATGTGCCTTGCTACCGGGTCGTCGCATAATCTCAAGCCGTCACAAAAGCCCATTGTGGGAGCTGGCTTGCCAGCGATAGCGGTCTTTCATTCAACAGAGACGTTGAATCAGATGACGCTTTTCGCGAGCAAGCTCGCTCCCACAGTATTGTGGTGTGCCGCAAATTGCATCCACAACTCAATCCCCTTGTGGGAGCGAGCCTGCTCGCGAAGAAGCCCGAAAGAACACATCAATCTTTCGGGCTATCTACCAACCGCCGAGCCAACGCTTTAGCCTGCGCAGCGACGTCCGTCACCGCCGTACTTTCCCACCACATCCCGCGCAACGGCGGCCCCATGGCGAACAACCGAGCGCTCACCTGCCCCTCGGCATCCACCACTGCGCCGTCCTTTGCGGTGATCCCCAGCGCCAGCGGCCCCGGTTGCACCAGTCCCCGCGCCAGCAATTGCTGCGGCAAGGGCCGAGCAACGCGCCGCCAGTCGTATTCAATGCCGCTGGAATTGATCAGCGCCGCACCGCTCACTGTAGATGTTTCAGTCTCACCCCGCGGACGGATGCGGATGGTCACAGCATCGCCAGCGCCGGGCTCAATCCCCTTGAACGACGCGGCGTGAATGCGCAAGCGCCCTTCCTTGTGCAGCCGTTCGATCAACTCGGCACTCAGTGGCGGCGAACGATGGTGATGACTCTCCCACCATGGCCGTACATGCCGTACGAATTGTCGACGCTGCACGTCAGTCGCCTGACTCCACAACCGCGCGATATGCGCGCGAACCGTATCCAGCGGCGCCTGCCAGTCGATGCCTTTGGCGACTGCGTCGCGACAATGTCGGCGCAATTCGCGCACCAACTCGCGTGGCGTGCGGATGCTGTGATCTGCTGCCAGAAAATCCATCCAGATCGGCGGTTGACGGCGTACGTGCGGCAGCAGGCCATGCCGGGAGAACACCTCGATCGGCCCGCGATGGCCGGCCTGCTCCAGCGACACCACGGCATCGACCATGGTCAGACCGGAGCCGATGATCAGCACGGTGGACTGCGGGTCGAGTTCGCGCATGGCCGCCACATCCCAGGGATCGAGCGCTGCGGCGTTAAGGCCACTGGATTGCGTCTGCGGCGTGCGGGCGGCGGGAAACATGCCGGTGGCCAGCACTGCCAGCGATCCACGCAGAGTCTGGCCATCGCTCAAGGTGAGCTGCACTGAACCAGCATTAACTTGAAGGTCGACGGCTTCAGCACAAATATGTTCAACGGTCGAACCTTGCAGAGCCCCCACTGCCCTGGCTTCGGCCAGACGCTGTTGCACATAGACCCCGAACAGGCCACGCGGCGGAAACAGCTCACTGACCGGCACGTCCTGCTCGGCAGATTCCGGCCAGCCGCCGCCGGCAATATGCGCGGTCAACCACTGCGTCAGATCATCAGGATTATCCGGGTCGACGCTCATCCGCGCCGCGTTGCCGTTCAGCGTATGTCCCAACTCGACTGCGCTGTAAGCCTCACCACGTCCCAGTTCAGCGCGAGGCTCGATGATGAGAATCTTTCGTTGCCCCGGCAGGCGGAGCAATTGCACTGTCAGCATCGTGCCGCTGAGGCCGCCGCCGATGATCAGGATGTCCGCAGGCTGCTCCATTCAGATCACCACATTACGCACGAACCGCGCAGCCACATCGCCATCGTTGCGGTAGGCATGCGGTTGATTGCTGGCGAACATGAAAAACTCTCCTTTATTGATGTGCTGCGCCTGATCGCCGAGCATCAGTGTCAGGCATCCTTCAAATACGTAGATCTGCTCGCTCCAGCCATCGGCGTCCGGTTGCGACGGGTAGACCTCGCCCGGTTGCAGGCACCACTCCCATTGCTCGACTTCGCGGCTCGCGGTGGCTTTGGACAGTAGCACGGCTCTGCTGCCGGGAATCGTGCCCGCCCAGGCAACCTCATTGATCCGGCTCGGATCGCGCGCATCGTGCGCCTGGATCAGATCGCTGAACGCAACGTCGAGCGCTTCGGCGACGCGATCAAGCGTGGTCAGGCTGACATTCTTTTCGCCTGCCTCGATTGCCACCAGCATCCGTCGGCTCACCCCGGATTTTTCCGCCAGTGCGGTCTGGCTCATATCCGCAGCATGGCGCAGGCGTCGAACGTTCTGGCTGACGTGTTGCAGCACGGAGGCTCGCTGAGTCAAATCTTTGTGCACTATATTGCTCACTCGGTGGGGTTGGGCAGTATACTGCGCAACGTTGGCGGCATTGTGCGGCCTCCCTTTTAATGTGCGCAAGGTCATGATGTCGCCAAACAATTCTGCGTCCCCAATCCGCTTCTCCCGCTTCAGCAAAGCCGAGTGCGTGCTGGTGCTGATTACCATGATCTGGGGCGGCACGTTTCTGATTGTGCAACATGCCATGACGGTCAGCGGCCCGATGTTTTTCGTCGGGCTGCGCTTCGCCGCAGCGGCGGCGATCGTGGCGATGTTTTCCTGGCGGCACTTGCGCGAGTTGACCTTGTTCGAAGTGAAGGCCGGGTCATTCATCGGCGTGGCGATCATGCTTGGTTATGGCCTGCAGACGGTCGGGTTGCAAAGCATTCCGAGCAGTCAGTCGGCGTTCATTACCGCGCTGTATGTACCGTTTGTGCCGCTGCTGCAATGGCTGGTACTGGGACGGCGTCCGGGGTTGATGCCAAGTATCGGCATCATGCTGGCGTTTACCGGATTGATGTTGTTGTCAGGCCCCTCGGGGGCAGCGCTGAATTTCAGTCCCGGAGAAATTGCGACATTGATCAGCGCCGTTGCGATTGCTGCTGAAATCATTTTGATCAGCACTTTCGCCGGGCAGGTGGATGTGCGGCGGGTGACGGTGGTGCAACTGGCGGTGACGGCGGTGTTGTCGTTCTTGCTGGTAGTCCCGACCGGTGAAGTGATACCGGAGTTTTCCTGGTTATTGCTGGCGACCGCTTTGGGCCTGGGCGCGGCGAGTGCGGCGATTCAGGTAGCGATGAACTGGGCACAAAAAAGTGTTTCGCCGACTCGGGCGACGTTGATCTATGCCGGTGAACCGGTGTGGGCCGGGATTGTCGGGCGGATTGCCGGGGAGCGCTTGCCAGCAATTGCGCTGGTTGGGGCCGGGTTGATTGTTGCGGCGGTGATTATCAGTGAGCTGAAGACCAAAGGAAGGTCCACCGAGGCAGAAGCTCAGTTGGAGCGGGAAACGCAGGGGTGACCGGCAATCTCTTCTGGCTGCTCGCGAAAGCACCGCACCATCGTTACCTCTGAAACAACGCCAAACACACAATTCCCAACTACTTTGTAGGATTCTGAGACATCCTCGCGTTTGGTGATCAGGGAGCTGGCACGTATGATGCTTCACAAACTTCCGCAGATTAGAAGCCTATGTCCCTGATAGTTCTACTGCTTCTGCCGTTCATTGGCAGCTGTCTGGCAGCGGTGCTGCCGCACAATGCGCGTAATGCCGAATCCCTGCTGGCGGGCCTGGTCGCTTTGATCGGTACCGTTCAGGTCGCGATGCTGTACCCGCAAATCGCCTACGGCGGCGTGATCCGCGAAGAATTCATGTGGTTGCCGAGTCTGGGGCTGAACTTCGTTCTGCGTATGGACGGCTTCGCCTGGCTGTTCTCGATGCTGGTGCTGGGCATCGGCACACTTGTCTCTTTATATGCCCGTTACTACATGTCGCCGGACGACCCGGTGCCACGCTTCTTCGCGTTTTTTCTGGCATTCATGGGCGCCATGCTTGGCCTGGTGATCTCCGGCAATCTGATTCAGATCGTGTTTTTCTGGGAACTGACCAGCCTCTTCTCGTTCCTGCTGATCGGCTACTGGCACCACCGCGCCGATGCGCGGCGCGGTGCCTATATGGCGCTGATGGTCACCGGTGCCGGCGGGTTATGCCTGCTGGCGGGGGTCATGATTCTCGGCCATGTCGTCGGCAGCTATGACCTGGACAAGGTCCTGGCCGCCGGCGATCTGATTCGCGCACATGCCCTCTACCCTGTTCTTTTGCCACTCATCCTGATCGGCGCGCTGAGCAAAAGCGCGCAATTCCCGTTTCACTTCTGGCTGCCCCACGCGATGGCGGCACCGACGCCCGTCTCGGCCTATCTGCACTCGGCGACCATGGTCAAGGCCGGGGTTTTCCTTTTGGCACGTCTGTGGCCGTCGCTGTCCGGCAGTGAGGAATGGTTCTACATCGTCAGCGGAGCGGGCGCCTGCACTCTGTTGCTTGGCGCGTACTGCGCCATGTTCCAGAACGATCTCAAAGGTTTGCTGGCCTACTCGACCATCAGCCATCTGGGTCTGATCACTTTGCTCCTGGGCCTGAACAGTTCACTGGCCGCGGTGGCGGCGGTGTTTCACATTCTCAATCACGCGACGTTCAAAGCTTCGCTGTTCATGGCCGCCGGCATCATCGACCACGAAAGCGGCACCCGTGATATCCGCAAGCTCAGCGGTCTGATCAAACTGATACCCTATACGGCAACACTGGCCATGGTCGCCAGTGCCTCAATGGCCGGCGTGCCGCTGCTCAACGGTTTCCTGTCGAAAGAGATGTTTTTCGCCGAAACCGTGTTCATCAACGCCACGGCGTGGGTCGAAACCAGTCTGCCGATCGTCGCGACCATCGCCGGCATGTTCAGCGTCGCCTACTCCCTGCGATTCACCGTCGACGTGTTCTTCGGCCCCACCGCCACTGACCTGCCACACACGCCGCACGAGCCGCCACGCTGGATGCGCGCACCCGTCGAGTTGTTGGTATTCACCTGTCTGCTGGTGGGGATTTTCCCGGCGCAGATCGTCGGGCCACTGCTCGCCGCTGCAGCGCTGCCCGTAGTTGGCGGGGAGTTGCCGGAATACAGCCTGGCCATCTGGCACGGCTTGAACGCGCCGATGATCATGAGCCTGATCGCCATGTCCGGCGGCATCATCCTCTATCTGCTGCTGCGCAAGCAGTTCAAGCTGGGCCGTTTCAAGTACCCGCCGCTGGTGGGCCGCTTCAACGGCAAGCGTTTGTTCGAGCGCAGTCTGGTCGTAATGATGCGTATCGCCCGGCGCGTCGAGCGGCGACTGGGCACCAAGCGCTTGCAGATGCAGTTGTTCCTGATGGTTTCGGCCGCCGTGCTCGCCGGTCTGATTCCGATGCTGCACAGCACGCTGACGTGGGGTGACCGGCCGAAAATCCCAGGATCCATTGTCTTCGTGACCCTGTGGCTGCTGGCGATCGCCTGTGCGCTTGGCGCCGCATGGCAGGCCAAATATCACCGTCTCGCCGCCCTGACCATGGTCAGCGTCTGTGGCCTGATGACCTGCGTGACCTTTGTCTGGTTCTCGGCGCCGGATCTGGCGCTGACACAACTGGCGGTCGAAGTGGTGACCACGGTGTTGATCCTGCTTGGCCTGCGCTGGTTGCCGCGACGCATCGAAGAAGTCTCACCACTGCCTAGCGGCCTGCGCAAGGCGCGTATTCGTCGTCTGCGCGACTTGCTGCTGTCGATTGCCGTCGGTGCGGGAATGGCGCTGTTGTCCTACGCCATGCTCACCCGGCAGACGCCGAACCATATTTCCTCTTTCTACCTCAGTCGCGCCCTGCCCGAAGGCGGCGGCAGCAACGTGGTCAACGTGATGCTAGTGGACTTCCGTGGTTTCGATACCCTCGGCGAAATCACCGTGCTGGCCGCCGTGGCGCTCACCGTGTTCGCCCTGCTGCGGCGCTTCCGCCCACCGAAGGAAAGCCTGCAATTGCCGGCCCAGCAACGCCTGCTCGCGCCCGACGTGGTCACCGATCTGGTCAATCCGCGTTCGGCCAGCGACACCGCGCTCGGCTTCATGATGGTGCCGGCGGTGCTAGTGCGCCTGCTGCTGCCTGTCGCGCTGGTGGTGTCGTTTTACCTGTTCATGCGCGGGCACAATCAGCCGGGCGGCGGTTTTGTCGCCGGGCTGGTGATGTCGGTGGCCTTCATCCTGCAATACATGGTTGCCGGCACGCAGTGGGTCGAAGCACAAATGAGCCTGCGGCCATTGCGCTGGATGGGCACCGGGCTGCTGTTCGCCACTGCCACCGGTCTCGGTGCGCTGCTCGCCGGTTATCCGTTCCTGACCACTCACACCTGGCACATCAGCGTGCCGTTGCTCGGTGATATCCATATTGCCAGTGCGCTGTTCTTCGACGTCGGCGTGTACGCCGTGGTAGTCGGGTCGACGCTGCTGATCCTCACCGCCCTCGCCCACCAATCGGTGCGCGGCCACAAGACGGCCTCGCTGCCCAAGTCCGTCGCCAGCAAAGGAGCCGTCTGATGGAAGAAGTCATCGCAATCGCCATCGGCATTCTTGCCGCGTCCGGGGTCTGGCTGATTCTGCGCCCGCGTACCTTTCAGGTCGTAATGGGCCTGTGCCTGTTGTCGTACGCGGTCAATCTTTTCATTTTCAGCATGGGCAGCCTGTTCATCGGCAAGGAACCGGTGATCAAGGACGGCGTGACCCAGGACTTGCTGCATTACACCGACCCGCTGCCCCAGGCGCTGGTACTGACGGCGATCGTCATCAGCTTCGCCATGACCGCACTGTTCCTCGTCGTATTGCTCGCCTCGCGCGGCTTGACCGGCACCGACCACGTCGACGGCCGGGAGCCTAAAGAATGATGGCGATGACTCACCTGATCGCCGCACCGATCCTGCTGCCGCTGCTGACGGCTGCGATCATGCTGATGCTTGGCGAAAAGCATCGGCCGCTGAAGGCGAAAATCAACCTGTTCTCCAGCCTCCTCGGCCTGTTCATTTCAGTGATGCTGCTGCAATGGACGCAGACCACCGGCGTACCCGGCTCCATCGGTGTATACCTGCCGGGCAACTGGCAGGCACCGTTCGGCATCGTTCTGGTGGTTGATCGCCTGTCGGCACTGATGCTGGTGCTGACCGGCATTATCGGCGTCAGCGCGTTGCTATTTGCCATGGCCCGCTGGGACGGCGCCGGCTCAAGCTTTCACGCTCTGTTCCAGATCCAGCTGATGGGCCTGTACGGCGCGTTCCTGACCGCGGATCTGTTCAACCTGTTCGTGTTCTTCGAAGTGTTGCTCGCCGCGTCCTACGGCTTATTGCTGCACGGCTCAGGCCGAGCGCGGGTGTCGTCGGGGTTGCATTACATTTCGATCAACCTGCTGGCATCGTCACTGTTTTTGATCGGCGCTGCGTTGATCTACGGGGTGACCGGCACGCTGAACATGGCCGATCTGGCGATGAAGATCCCGCTGGTGCCGGAAGCCGACCGTGGCTTGCTGCACGCTGGGGCAGGGATTCTAGCGGTAGCGTTTCTGGCCAAGGCTGGCATGTGGCCGCTGAATTTCTGGCTGGTGCCGGCCTATTCCTCAGCCAGCGCGCCGGTGGCGGCGATGTTTGCGATCATGACCAAGGTCGGCGTCTACACCCTGCTGCGCTTGTGGACCCTGTTGTTTTCCGGTCAGGCCGGCGCCTCGGCATTCTTCGGCGGCGACTGGCTCATCTACGGCGGCATGGCGACCATGGCTTGCGCAGGGCTGGCGATTCTCGCCGCGCAACGCCTGGAGCGTATGGCCAGCCTGAGCATTCTGGTGTCGGCAGGCATCCTGCTCTCGGCGATCGGCTTCGCCCAGCCGAACCTGATTGGGGCTGCGCTGTTCTATCTGGTCAGCTCGACCCTGGCGCTGAGCGCATTGTTCATGCTCGCCGAACTGATCGAGCGCTCGCGCTCGGCCAACGAAATTCCGCTGGAAGACGAAAGCGAACTGCTGCCGCGTCCACAGGAATCGCTGCAACCGCCCAAGGGCATCAACCTCGACGACGAGCAGAAAGCCGTGGTCGGCCAAGTCATCCCGTGGACCATGGCCTTTCTTGGTTTGAGCTTTATCGCCTGCGCGCTGTTGATCATCGGCATGCCACCGCTGTCCGGGTTCATCGGCAAGCTCAGCCTGATCGGGGCATTGCTCAACCCGTTGGGACTTGGCACTGCGGCGCCGCTGTCTCCCGGCGCATGGGGATTGCTGGCGCTGTTGATCCTGACCGGCCTGGCCTCCCTCATGGCCTTCTCGCGCCTCGGCATTCAGCGCTTCTGGACGCCGGAGGAGCGCCCGTCACCATTGCTGCGCAAACTCGAATGCGCGCCGATTTTTCTGCTGCTCGGGCTGAGCATTGCCCTTACGTTCAAGGCTGAACCGCTGCTGCGCTACACCCAGGCCACCGCCGATGCGCTGAACAATCCGCAGCAATATGTGTTCGCAGTTCTAGGCACTCGGGCGGTGCCGAGCCCGCAAGCCAGAGCCGACATGCTCGAGGTGCAGCCATGAATCGACTGTTCCCGGCTCCGTGGTTATCGCTGGCCCTGTGGATTCTGTGGCTGACCCTGAACCTGTCCGTCAGCCCGGGCAATCTGCTGCTCGGTGCCGCGCTGGGTTTCGCTGCGCCGCTGATGATGCGCAAATTGCGGCCGAAACGTGCGCGCATCCGCAATCCCATCGCCATCCTGCGTCTGTTCTTCCTGGTCGGCCGCGACGTGATCATGTCCAACCTGATCGTCGCCTGGGGCGTAGTCAACGCCGGACGCCGTCCGCCCAACTCATGCTTTATCAAGGTGCCTCTGGACTTGCGCGATGCCCATGGTCTGGCGGCACTGGCGATGATCTGCACCGTGGTGCCCGGTACCGTATGGTCGGAACTGGCGCTGGATCGCAGTGTGCTGTTGCTGCACGTCTGGGATCTGCACGACGAAGCGCAGTTCATCGAGCACTTCAAAAGCACTTACGAGCGACCGTTGATGGAGATTTTCGAATGAGCCCATTGCTGTCGAATGCGATTCTGCTGACGTTGTTTTTGTACTGCTTGGCAATGGCACTGACCCTGGTGCGCCTGTTCAAAGGCCCGTCAGCTCAGGATCGGGTACTGGCGCTGGATTACCTGTATATCGTCGCGATGCTGATGATGCTGACCCTGGGCATTCGTTACGCCAGTGATACCTACTTCGAAGCGGCGCTGCTGATCGCGCTGTTCGGCTTCGTCGGCTCGTTTGCCCTGGCGAAATTCCTGCTGCGTGGCGAGGTGATCGAATGAATGCCGAATTGTCTTTGTGGGTCGAGATTCCGGTGGCGGTGCTGCTGGTGCTCAGCGGCGTGTTTACCCTGCTGGGCGCAACAGGATTGCTGCGCATGAAGGATTACTTCCAGCGCATGCACCCGCCAGCGCTGGCCTCGACACTCGGTGCCTGGTGTGTGGCACTGGCGTCGATCATCTGCTTTTCGGCATTGAAATCCGCACCAGTGGTGCATGCCTGGTTGATTCCGGTCCTGTTGGCGATCACCGTGCCGGTGACCACCCTGCTGCTGGCGCGGGCGGCGTTGTTCCGCAAGCGGATGGCCGGGGATGATGTGCCGGCTGAGGTGAGCAGTCGTCAGACTGAAAGTGGTAACTGATGATCATGTGGCGCCGGTGATGGCGCCATCGCAACAGTAGAAATGCGCCCTCCCTTGTGGGAGCGAGCCTGCTTGCGAAGAGGCCAGTCGGGTCGTCGCCAATTCCGGATCAGCTCAAACCCAGGCCACTGCCAACAACCCTGCCCCCAACAGCGCACACAACGGCGAATACACCCAGGTATCCAGCCGCGCAAATCGCGAATCCTTCACTTCCTTGAAGAACCCGACCAGATTCGAATCACCGATCGCCCGAGCAAACATCAGCAACGCGATCGCGCTGATCACCCATTGCAGTGCCTTGTGCTGCACCGCCGGCACGCCCCAACCGACCCGCATACAAACCAGCGCCGCAATTATCAGCAGCGCAGCGGCGACTGCCAGCGTCAGCCAGCCTGAGGGCTTGAAGGCCGGGCGTACCGTGGCGACGAAGCCCGACACCGGCACCTGCGGCACCACCACCGCAGCCGCCCATTGCCCACCCAACGCCCAATACACATGCATCAGGCCGATTGCCGCGAACACAGTCACCAGCCATTGAGCCAACACAAAGGTCATGGTTGAAATCCTTCAAAGGGATTTGAACAAACCATCGTAGTCGGATTTTTTGGCCGTGCACGACCGGTCGGCGGTGCACTGCGTTGACCGCGTTATTTCAGATCAGCCGTCACCTTGTCGGCCACATCCTTGGGCAGCCACGCCTGCCACACATCCGGATGCGTCTTCATGAACGCGACCGCCGCCTCACGAGGCGCGGTGTGCTTGTCACTCATATCCGCCAATGCCTTGTTCAGCGGCTCGATGGGAAAATCGACCTTGCTGAAGAACTCGGCAATTTGCGGGTTCTGCTTTTGAAACGGCGTAGACACGCCAATCGACAGTTTCGATGCCAGCGAGCGGGTTGGTTTCGGATTGGGATTATCGGCGTCTGTCAGCGTCTTCCACGCCTCGGCATCGAACGGCGGCTCTTCCAGTTGCACCAGTTTGAATTTGCCAAGCAGTGGCGTCGGCGACCAGTAATAGAACAACACCGGTTTGCCGCGACGAATCGAAGAGCTGATCTCGGCATCCAGCGCAGCGCCGGAACCGCTGCGGAAGTTGGTGTAGTCGTCCTGCAAGCCATACGCCGTGAGCTTCTGCTTGTTGACCACTTCCGAGGTCCAGCCGATCGGGCTGTTGAGGAAACGCCCTTTGCCCGGGCTTTCCGGGTCCTTGAACACGTCCTTGTATTTCTTCAGATCAGTGACACTGCGCAGATCCGGCGCCAACGGTTTGATGCCTTTGGCCGGGTCGCCCTTGATCACGTATTCCGGCACCCACCAGCCTTCAGTGGCGCCCTTTACCGTATCGCCCAGACCGACGACCTTGCCCTCGGCTTCGGCCTTGACCCAGACCGGACTGCGCCCGGCCCACTCCTCGCCAATCACCTGGATGTCATTGTTGGCCAGCGCGGTCTCAAGAGTAATAGTGGTACCCGGCAAGGTATCGGTCGGCAAGCCGTATCCTTTCTCGACGATCACCCGCAGCACCTCGGTGATCAGGCTGCCGCTTTCCCAGTTCAGGTCAGCAAAGTGGATCGGCGCCTGTGCCGCCTGCAGCGATTGCGCTGACGTCAGCAAACCAAAGGTGGCCACGCTGGCGGCCAGTAACCGTCGAAATCCGTTCATGCATCACACCTCGTGCTGTTCACAGCAATGGCAGTTGGCCTGACAGAAACGCAAGCCTCTGAATGACTCAGTCAACTGACTTTAGCCGAGGTTCCTGCTTTTTCCGGGATCTACCGTGCGCGAGGTTACGTTTCAGACTTTTCCTGCAGGCTTTGCAGCTCACGTCTGACCATGCTGGCGTATGCCGCCGGTTGCAATGCGTAGAGCTGCGACGCCACCCAACTCAGCCAGGCACCTTGCAGTTCGGCCTTGCGGGCGAACAGGCGCTGCGCGTCTTCGCGTGCGCTGTCGAGATTTTGCGAATGGAAGTGCGCGCGGCTCACTCGCTGGCCTTGAAGGAAATCAGTTCACCTTTGCGCCATTTGGCAGCCTTGGCGGTGACAGCTTTCAAGGTTTTGGTCAGGCCTTCCTGCAATTGTTCATTGGCGGCGAACACCGTGACGACGCTATGACCTTCCTTGAACAGAATCGCGTGACCGTCGGCCGTACTGACAAATGCGTAGTCGCCCAAGCCGTAAACCGTGAGTTTGATGTCGCGAAAACGAATGTCCATCTTGCCGCCTTCACGGCTGGGCAGAACCGATGCAATGAAATGGTCGCCAACCTTGAGTTTGAGCCCCGGTTTGTCATCGACTACCAATGCACTTTCGGTATCGATTTCGGCGATGTAAATGCCTTCGGCGTTTTGCTCGGTGATGTAAACAAAACGTGATTGGAATTGCTTGACCAGCTTTGCACGCAAATCACCCAGCACGAACAAAGCATGCATATCGAGGTTACTGACTGCCAAAGAAACATCCCCACATTTGAAAAACCGTGCAGCGGAAAACACGCACGGCAAAAAACGGCAATGCCGATGAAAACTGCAAAATCACTCAAAAACCCGAAGCGAGCGAAGCGCTCTTGATCGCGAGGTTCGTAGACTACTGGATTGTCATTAGTGAAACCCGCTCTGAAGTCGGCAAACCTTGAAGGAAAAAGCCTCAAGTGTGACTGGAGCAAGATCTGACTACGAACTTCAGGGAAATTTCTCACGAAAAAAAGCACTTTTCCGACATATCGCTGGCGAAAAATTGCTTTAGATAAGCCCGGTCGTCAACAGGTACTGGCGATTCTAGAGCAGCGATGCTCCTTACGACTACCCGCAACGGCCGTTAAATCCCGGCCGACTGATGAAAAGGACTTCATATGTGCACTTTGACTCATTTTGCCACGTCGGCCGACGCGCGAATCAACACACCTCTGACGATGAAGGTTGCCGACCTCGACAACCCTCCGACATCTTCTAACAATCATCGAACCCCACACTTTCAAGTGGTGCCGGCGGGTATTGCGTTCTTTCACATCAAGGAGATATCCACGGGACGTGTCAGAGGTTTCCGCGGCAATCACAACGAAGCCTGCGCCCTCGCCCGCTCGCTTGAATCAAAAATCGAACTCCGCGCCAGCGCCTGCCTCTGATAAGGGGAGTGAACGAACAAGCCGCACCGGCACCGACCCAGGAGTAGATGATGGAACTGCCAACCGAGCTTAACCTGACCACCCTTTTCGAACAGCTGGGCCTGCCCTCGGATGAGGCGTCGATCAATGACTTTGTCGAAGCCCATCCGCTGGACTCTGATACCAAACTCATCGAGGCCGATTTCTGGTCGGCTCAACAGGCGCAACTACTCAAAGAGTGGCTGCGTGCGGACGGCGAAGAAGCGGTAATTGTCGATGAGCTGAACGTGCGCCTGCATCGCGGCAAATAAGGGCGATCAGTGCAGGCTGTCGCCGGGCTCGATGTTCAGTTGTTCGAGCCAGGCAGCCTTGCACTCCTCCGCTTCATCGCGACTGGCGAAGGCTGTGCCGCGTCGCTCACCGTTGAGCAAAACTACCCAGCAAACACTGCGCCCCATCGCGCGTAAGCCGGCCGGAACACCGCTGCCGATCATCACTGCCACGTCTACCCTGCACTGCATGTGCCCTCCGAAATAATTAGCTACCTAACTAAGTCGTCAGATTAATGCTTTCCGTCGAGGGGAAACAGCAACCGCCGTGCACAGATTCATTGCGTCAACGGTAATAATCTCAGCGCGGATTCTCAGGTTTATAGCCCAGACGCAACCCGCCCCAGTGTCGGCCATTGATCATGATCGGCACCGAAAGATCATGCATCAGCTCACCTGTGTCGCGCGTGTAAGTTTGCAGCAGGACAGGTTGCTGATGGCTGCCGCAACGGATGCCGGTGCGGTCAGCGAATTTGCGTTTGGTGCGGTTATTTACCGTGTCGACCTGCACATCGCCGGTCAATGGCTGGCTGAATGCCTGGTTGTGCGTCGGTACATAACCCTGCTGCGTGCAGGCAATCGCAAAAACCAGCCCTTCATGACGCGCCAATAAAGGTTCTTGAATCGCCGGCAAGACCTGATCGGTGTATCGATCAAAGCGGGTTTGAAATTTGGCTGGTTCGGTGTCAGGAATCAGCTGGTAGCTGCGATCGAACAGGTCATCCAGGCTGATCCGCCCCTGTTCAACATCCGCTTCGAAACGCGCGGCAATCTGGCTCGCACCTTCACGGGCCAAGTCATAAATGCGCTGGTGATAGTCATCCAGGCCGACCTCGGCCAAGCGCTCGCTGATAGTTTCCGCCTGCCCTTCCATCTGCACAGCGGCCTCGGCGAGGCGGCGGGTCTGCTGATCGCTGATCGCCAGATCACTACGCATTTGCTCAATCGCGCTGAACAATGCATCAAGCTGCTCGCGATTGGTTTGCGCGCCACGGGCGATCTCGCTGACCTGGGTTTCCACTCCGGCGGCAAGTCGCGCGATGTTCTCCAGATGCTGACCGGTGTGCTCGACCTGTTCGACGCCGGTGTGCAGATCGCTCGACAACTCGCGAATCTGCGCCACCACTTGCGCGGTGCGTTGCTGAATGTCAGCGACCATCTCACCGACCTCACCCGTGGCCGCCGCCGTACGCGCGGCCAGTCCGCGCACCTCGTCGGCGACCACAGCGAAACCGCGACCATGCTCACCGGCCCGGGCTGCTTCAATCGCAGCGTTCAACGCCAACAGGTTGGTCTGGCTGGCAATCGACTGGATCACCAGCGTCACCCGCTGAATGTCGTCGCTGCGCACACTCAGAGCCTCGATCAATTCGCGGCTGGCGTTGGCGCGCTGACTGAGTTGCTGCATGCGCGAAATCGAGTCGAGCAGTTCGCTGCGCCCCGCCGCGCTGCTGTGATGCGCTTGGCTGGCGGCATCCAGTGCTTCGCGGCTGAGCTGTGAAGTCGCCTGTTCGGTGGCGATCATCACCTCGGCGTTGCTGACGATCTGCGCCGCCGCGTCGAGTTGCGATTCGAGTTTGTTCGCCAGCGCCTTGACCGAGAACGCCACGCCGGCGGCTGACAGTGCGTTGTGACTGGTGGTGTAGGAAAGATCGCGGGTCAGTGCGGACAATGCGCTCGCACTATCGACCGGGACAGCAACAGGAGCGCTGCGCGAACGCAGGCGCGGCAGCCAGACAATCAGTATCGCCAGCGGCATGCCGAGGTAGAGCGACCACTCGGCCATAGCCATGCCGGCCAGCAACAGCATCAGGGCGATGCTTTGCAGGGTCGGCGCGATCCAGCGGTTTTTCGGCAAAAGCACTGGTGCAGGCAGCGCCGCAACCAGAGATCCATCTCTCGTCATCTTGATCACCCCACGTTTGTTCTCATTGTTGTGACTGCATTAAACGCCACTACAACGCCATTATCCATGGTCCGTTAGTCGTGGGGTCTGTGGCAGGTCAATGGAACGACGGGGGAAATAGCGCAGACGAGCAAAAACAAAGATCGCAGCCTCCCGCAACTCCATGTAGAAGCTGCCGAAGGCTGCGATCTCTTGCAGGCGCCCCCCTATTCAGGGGCCGCCATGGAATCAGGCCTGACGCTGGTGCTTGTCGATCTGCTCGTGACGCTCTTGAGCTTCGATGCAGTATTTGGTGGTCGGGCTGATCAGCAGGCGCTTCAGGCCGATGGCCTCGCCGCTGTCGTCGCACCAGCCAAAGCTGTCGTCCTTGATGCGCTCAAGAGCTTGTTCCAGTTGCGGCAGCATGCGCTGGTCGCGATCGATCGCGTTGACCAGCCAGGTGCGCTCTTCTTCAACCGAAGCCGCGTCCGCCGGGTCAGCCGGGGTGTCCAGGCTTTCGATGGCGATACGATTTTGCTCAATGCGCTCGTGGGTTTCGACTTTCATGTTCTGCAACAGCTCAGTGAAGAAAGCGTGTTGCTCTGCATTCATGTAGTCATCTGCCGGCATAGCCAGCAACTTGTCCTTTGTCATTGATATCTCTATAAAAAAACGTGCATTAAGGCGAATAAGGGAGCGTTTCGGCGAACCGTGTCGGCCGTCGAAAAGGCATCGTTTTATTGCAAACGCCACCCGGCACTCAATTTACGAGGGGCGGCAGTCTAAGGCCCGATCAAGACCTCAGCAACTGTAAATACAGGGAATTTGTCCGACAGGACCTGGAAACTGCTCTGACACAGGCTTCACACGGCCATCGGAGTGCGTTTATAGCAAGAAATTCAGTCCAGCGGCTGTATATAGAAGACAAACGGCTAACCATCCCGCCAGCGACAGCCGGGATTATTCTCGCAAGGTGCATCGTTTCAGCCCGGCAGAGCATACGCAGCCCTTCTATTATCAGGCCCACCGCGTGCTCAACTCGCCTGAAGGATGCTGCCCATGCCCCGCCCCGCTCTGCCGGCCACAGACGAAATTTCCTTCGCCAGCCCGCCGGTCAACGCCGAGCGCCTGCTGCAAATGATCAGCGAAGAGTATGACGCCCTGCCGCGCCAGCTCAAACGCGTGGCCAGCTACATCAGCCAGCAGAGCGAGCGAATCATGGTCGACCGCATCAGCGACATCGCCCGCGAGTGCGAAGTGCATCCGTCAGCCATTGTGCGGTTCTCGCAACGTTTCGGGTTCAGCGGCTTCAGCGAGATGCAGGCGCTGTTCCGCCAGGCCTGGACGCACAAAACCACACCAGCGCAAAACTATCAGCAACGCATCCGTAGCCTGATCGCCAACAACTCGCAGACCGCCAACAGCGGCGACCTGGCCCGCGAGTGCATCGACGCAACGCTCTCGGGCATCGAACGCTTGGGCCGCGAACTGGACGAGGTGGCGTTCGATACAGCCGTCGATCTCATCGTCAATGCCGACGACATTTATGTTGTCGGGGTCCGCCGTTCGTTCGCCGCCGCCGATTATCTGGTTTACAACTTGCAACATACGCAGAAACGCATTCATCTGGTTTCCGGCGTCGGCGGCAGCTATCGCGAGCAAATGCGCAGCGTGCGCGCCAACGACCTGGTGATCGCCATCAGTTTTGTACCCTACGCCAAGGAAACCCAACACTGCCTGCGGTTCGCACAGCAGCAAGACGCCAATGCCCTGATCATCACCGACAGCCCTCTTTCGCCACTGGCGAAACTTGCCAATAGCGTGTTGCTGGTCAATGAAGGCAGTGCGCTGGCCTTTCGTTCGCTCAGTGCAACGCTGTGTTTGTGCCAGGCGCTGTTTGTGGCAGTGGCGTATCGGCTGGGCTTGAACGTCGATGAAATTCACGAGCAGGCTGGATTCGACGACTGACAATTGCCTCTTGCTCGGCTAGGTTATGCGTTCCCACCGGTTCGACTTGAAGGAACGCGTCATGAAACTGATCGGCATGCTCGACTCCCCTTACGTGCGCCGCGTAGCAATCTCCGCCAAATGCCTGGGGATCGACCTCGAACACGAGTCGGTCTCGGTGTTCCGCCACTTCGAACGATTCCAGCAGATCAACCCGGTGGTCAAAGCGCCCACGCTGATCCTCGACGACGGCGTGGTCCTGATGGACTCGACCCTCATCCTCGATTACCTCGAAGCCAGCTCCGGCAAAAGCCTGCTGCCAAGCGATCTCAAACAACGTGCCCAGGCCCTGCGCCTGATCGGGCTCAGCCTCGCCGCCTGCGAAAAAGCCGTGCAGCTCTACTACGAACGCAACCTGCGCCCGGCCGACATTCAATATCAGCCGTGGGTCGAACGCGTCGAAGGCCAGCTCGCCGCCGCATTTACCGCGCTGGAAAAAGAACTTGAACACAGTGACTTGCCTGTCGACGGCTCCCTCGCCCAGACCGGCATCAGCCTGGCGGTTGCCTGGAGCTTCACCGAACTCGTCGTACCCGATCAGATCGACGCAGCACGCTTTGCGCGTATCGCCGAGTACACCGCCTACGCAGAAGGCACCGATGCGTTCATCAGCACACCGATGAACTGATCATGAGCTCCACCGACACCGCCGCCCCGGCGCTAAAGGAAATCTTCAACGCCGAGCGCTTGCAGCACATCGCTGACGAAATGAGCGCGGTGTACCCGGCGTTCAAGTCCAAGACGTTTCTCAAACACGCCCAGGACGGACTCGCTGAACTGTCAGTAATGCAACGCATGGCGCGTGTCAGCGAAAGCCTGCATGCCGTGTTGCCGCTGGATTACCAAGATTCCCTCGAAGTGCTTTTCGAACTCGCGCCACGGCTGAACAGCGGATTCGTCAGCATGTGCCTCCCACACTACGTCGCGAGCTACGGCGCCCACGCGTTCGACACCTCAATGGACGCGCTGAAATACTTCACCACCTTCGGCTCCTCCGAATTCGCCATCCGCTACTTTCTGCGCAGCGACCTCGAGCGCTCGCTGGAACGAATGCACGACTGGACCCGAGACGAAAACCACCACGTTCGACGCCTAGCCAGCGAAGGCAGCCGCCCTCGCCTGCCATGGTCGTTTCGCCTGGAAGCGGTGCAGGCGGATCCGCTGCTGGCCGCCGGGATACTGGATCGGTTGAAGGCGGACGAGAGCTTGTACGTGCGCAAGTCGGTGGCGAATCATTTGAATGACGTGACGAAGGTGCATCCGGAGTGGGTGCTGGACACGATTGAAGGTTGGTCGCTGGACAACAAGCATACGGCCTGGATTGCCAAGCATGCGCTGCGCAGTTTGATCAAACAGGGCGACGTGCGCGCGCTGACGGTGATTGGCGCAGGGGCGAAGGCTGAGGTTGAGTTGTTGGATGTGCAGGTCGAGCCGGCGGTGGTGAGGTTGGGGGAAGCGATTACTTTGTCGTTTACGGTGAAGTCCATGGTGGCGCACGAGCAAAGGCTGGTGATTGATTATGCGATTGAGTATGTGAAGGCAAATGGCGGGGTTTCGAGGAAGGTTTTCAAGTTGAAGACTCTGGCATTAGCGGGTTTCGGGACTGAGGTAGTGCGACGGAATCAAGTCATCAAGGATTTTACGACGCGCAAGCAGTTTGCCGGGCGACATGGGGTGCAGGTGATGGTTAATGGGGAGGTGTTGGGGAGTGCGGCGTTTGAGGTTTTGATTTGAGGCGTGATTTGTTTATTCACCAAAACAGCCGGTAGCGGATCAGTGCACTGGCAGCCGTGCATCGATATTGAGCGCGGCGGCACAGTGGACGACTAACGGCTTCAGCGCTTACCAACTTCCGTATGGAATGCCGAATTTCTCGATATAGCGCTTGGACTTTTCGCTGACGGGATAGGCGTAGCGACCACCGTTTTTCCCAAGCTCCGGCCCTAGCGGCTCAATCTCGCCTTGCGCTCGAGCAACCTTTATCGGTCGATGACATGAGTCTCTTACCCACACCTGAACAACACCGCCCGGAGCAAGTCCCAAGTAAACAGAGGCCATGAAGCGTGCTGTCCTGTCAGGTCTCTCGGGGCACCGTTGACTGGTAGAAGTCACCATTATCTGTCTGGCATTCTCTGGAATATCCACCCACGCTTGCCACGTTTTCTGTTCAACGATTGATTGCCAGCGAACATAGATACGAATGGGTAGATCGGCCCCCACCACTCTTTTACCGCTGCCCCCCACCCCTGTCCAGCCGCGAGCAGAGTCAGTACCGTCTTCAGGCTCTCCGCCCGCAGCAGTCCCTCCACCGGTTCTAAAGAAAACTCTGCCGGTTATGTCCTGCACCGAACTGTCCTCCACCCATACCTTCATGTAATCGGGCTCAGTGAAAGCCAGCTCCCACCATTTCGACTTTGGATCGCTCTTGGCTGAGAGCAGATCAGAAGACTGGCAACCCGTTATGCATACGCCAAGTAGCAGGGCGACAAATAATTTCATTACCAAAGAGTCCAGTCAGGTACGTGAGGATGCTGCACGCGAATCGCGTCTGCGGTGGGCGCATTGATATAGACGGCGCGGACTCCGCTGCCGTCTCTTCTTCCAAGAGGGTGATTCCAATTTGCGGACATATGAATGTATTTCAACCTCAGCAGGTTCTCCTCTTGCTGAGTTGTGGTGTAGTCACCTGCGACAAATCGGTCGCACAACGCCTGAAGCTCTGACGGGACCGCCAAAGCAGCCGTGGCTGGAATATCATCGAAGCGAACCCCCTTCTCTTTTGCCAAGCTATGCATCACCCGAAGATATACCCTCGACAACAACCCGCTTACGGGACGTCTGAGTTGCAGAGCTGCATAAACGCGCTTTCTACGGGGACTGAGCCGGTCCTGTTGATCCACGGGCAGGAGAAGCGCATCCGGCGTAACAATTTCCAGCAGATCTTCGGGCCACCCCCTTGAGATCCACTCATTTTTAATAACCATGGCATCGCGGTAGATCGACGTAGTAGATACATCGGTAAACTTCGAGACCTCAAGCGTTTGCATTGGACTGACGAGTACACACTCTTCAATGTCATCGCGGTAACCGCCGCCGATGTCGGAATGCACCCCTGGAAGAATGACTTCCAAGTGGTCGGCTTTAACGCGACTCAATGCAAAATTAGCGCGATATTCGTCCCGCGCCGACAGCTGAACGACGTCAGTAAAAAACCGCCGGTCGAGGTAGAGCTTGATACCCGTGGCCACAGGACTTTTAACGTTGCCAAAATTCGACCAGCCAGCAACCGACGGCACAGTGTCGAACAGCCCGATGAATCCCATGTTGATGCTGCCTTGGTACTGATCGATGAAGGTGCGACTAAAGTCGCTCGCATTGTTGCGCAATACATCTCCGAGTGGCCCTTGTTTTCCGCGGACTACTGCATTGGCAAAATGCCTCGCGGCAGCTGCGCCGCGACTAAATCCGAACGTATCGAAAGTCAGCGAGGTAATTTCACTGTTTGGATTTTCGTTAATTACATCTTCAATACGCGATTTGATCTCGCTAAATGATTGTTGGACACGACCCGCTATACCCGTGTCTCCGCGGCCCGTGCCCGCTCCGAATGTACTGTCCTCTTCTCCCGATTGAGTGCCAATCCCCTCTATGTACACCCTGCGAAACGCCCGCTTGTGCGAGCCGTCTCCTTCGGCTTTCTGAGGTGCGAAGTACAGTTCGCTCAGTTTGTAAACGTTGGTTGTTTCATTGGCATAGCTACTATCTGGATTGCGCATATAGGGCTTGCAAATGGCATCGATATCCTCAGGCGCAATCGGATGCTGAGCGCCACACAACAACCCCGCAGCAGAGTTATTCGCATTGTTGCCCGTGCCATCAAAGAACACCCCGATCCTCAACGCAATCCCGATTTTCTCAGGCTCGCGCGCGGGCTGTTTCCCATGCTTCTCATACTCCGCCCAATGCTGGGCGTGTATGTCAACGGGTTTGGCTTCTTCGTAGCGATAGTTTTTCGGCGGGTTTGGAACGTAGCCACTCAATCCTTGATTCCTTCTGATCCTTGAAGAACGGCCAGAAGGGTGACAGCCGGGAGGGAGCGGTGCAAGCCGTGGCGGTGTGCCAGCCATGGAGCGTCAGTGCGAGCAGGCTCACTCCCAAAAAGGAATGAGCCTGGCTGGGGATGACGGGTCAAATCGACCGCTGATTCACCCGCGCCATCAACTGTTCAGCACTTTCCTTGCGCTCGGAATAGCGGTCCACCAGGTGCGCCTGCTGCCCACGCAGCAGCACGGTGAACTTGACCAGTTCTTCCATCACATCCACCACACGGTCGTAGAACGGCGAAGGTTTCATCCGCCCGGCCTCGTCGAACTCCATATAGGCCTTCGGCACCGAGGATTGGTTGGGGATGGTGAACATGCGCATCCAGCGGCCGAGGACGCGTAGTTGGTTGACCACGTTGAACGACTGCGAGCCGCCGCAGACTTGCATCACCGCCAGGGTTTTGCCTTGGGTCGGGCGCACAGCGCCGAGTTCCAGCGGGATCCAGTCGATCTGCGCTTTGAACACGGCGGACATCGCGCCGTGGCGTTCCGGCGAGCACCAGACCTGGCCTTCCGACCACAACACCAGATCGCGCAATTCCTGCACCTTGGGATGGTCGACCGGGACGTCGTCGGGCAATGGCAAACCGGATGGGTTGAAGATCCGCGTTTCGGCGCCAAAGTGTTCGAGCAGGCGCGCGGCCTCCTCGACCAGCAAGCGGCTGAACGAGCGCTCGCGGGTCGAGCCGTAGAGAAGAAGGATGCGCGGTTTGTGTTCGCCGACATTCGATGGCTTAACAGCGTCGATCAGACTTGTGTCGAGGTTGGGCAGATGGTCTGACATGAAGCCTCCTTACAGCGTGCCGATGCGGTCGAGTTCGGCTTTCAGTTGCTCGCGACTGAGCGAGTGAAACGGCAGATCGAGGAAGGCCTGGCAGCGTTCACCGATGCGCATCAGAGTGGCTTGGAATGCCGCGTCGATTGCCGCTTCGTCGCCCTGCACTTCGGACGGATCTTCCAGTCCCCAATGCGTTTTCAGCGCCGGACCGAAATACACCGGACAGGTTTCGCCGGCGGCTTTGTCGCAGACAGTGATGACGATATCCGGCGGGTTGTTTGCGAAGGCATCGTTGCCTTTGCTGTGCAACCCGTCGATGGCGATGCCGTGCTTTTGCAACGTCGACAGGCTGCGCGGCAGGACCTGGCCTTTGGGAAAACTGCCGGCACTCACCGCTTGGAAACCAGCGGGAGCCAGGTGATTGAACATGGCTTCGGAAAGAATGCTGCGGCAGCTATTGGCCGTGCACATGAACAGGACTCGCATTGATGCGCTCCGTAGATAGTGGAAGATTCAGCAGCAGGCGCGTTCGCGCACGGGACGGCCATCCATGTTTTGCAGGCGCGCGGCGTTGTCCTTGAGCCAATCGGCATTGGCCTTGGATGTCAGCTGAAGGATTTCGCCAATCCATGCCGGCAGTTCCGGATTGAGGCGGTAATACACCCACTGGCCCTGACGGCGGTCGAGCAGCAAACCATTACTGCGCAGTTGCGCGAGATGACGGCTGATTTTCGGCTGGCTGTCGTCGAGCGCACACATCAACTCGCAAACGCAGAGTTCACCTTGCTCGGCGATGAGCAGGATGGCGCGGACGCGGGTTTCGTCGGCGAGGCTTTTGAAGACTTCGGTGGGGGTGATCATGGTGATCGGCTCGCCATATGCGGGAAATCGAATATACGGATATCCATATATTTATCAACCCGTGAAAGCAGCCACGGTGAATAAACGTGTGGGAGCGAGCCTGCTCGCGAAAGCGGTGTGTCAGTCAGCATCGATGTTGCTGAAAGACTGCCTTCGCGAGCAGGCTCGCTCCCACAGGGAGACGGGATGCATCTGGTTAACCGCGCAATAGGCCCTGCTCGGCCTCACACAATCCCACCACATAATCCCAGACCACCCGCAACCGCACGGATTTGTGCAGCTCCCGGCGGGTGCTGATCCAGTAGCTGCGCTCGATGCTTTCATCCGGCAACAGCGCCACCAGATCCGGGTCGGACGCGGCCATGTAACACGGCAGCACGGCGATGCCCAACCCCGAGCGCGCCGCTTCCTGTTGGGCGATGACGCTGGTGCTGTGAAACACCACGCGCGGGCTGCGGCAGAAGCTGTTGAGGAACATCAGTTCCTGACTGAACAGCAGGTCGTCAACGTAACCGATCCACGCATGTCGGCCCAGGTCTTCGCGGCTGTGCAGTGGCGGTGCGTTGTCGAGGTAGGTTTGGCTGGCGTACAGCGCGAGTCGATAGTCAGTGAGCTTGCGCGTGACCAGCATGTCGGCGGATGGCCGTTCGAGGTGGATGCTGATTTCCGCTTCGCGGTTGAGGATGCTGACGAAGCGCGGCACGGCGACCAGTTCCACTTCCAGCCCCGGATAACGCTCGAACAAGCCAATCATGCGACTGGCGAGAAACTTGATGCCAAGGCCTTCGGTGACGCCGACACGGATCTTGCCCAGCGGCGCGGTGGACTGGGTGATTTCTTCCTGCGCCAGCAGCGCGACGTTTTCCATCGCTTCGGCGTGCTTGAGCAAGGCCTCTCCCGCCGGGGTCATTTCATAGCCTTGGGCGTGCTGGACGAACAGCGCCGTGCCGAGGCTTTTCTCGATCGATTCAATATGCCGCGCCACTGTCGCATGGGTGGTGTTGAGCCGGCGCGCGGCGGTGAGCAGGCGGCCGCTGCGTTGCAGCTCGAGAAAAAAGCGCAGGTCGTTCCAGTCGAACATGGCGGGTCCTTGTCGGCTATCGTCGTTGTACGCTGTTTGAAAACGCACAGCGGCTGCGCAAAAACTAACATTCTTTTAACGAAAGCTAACAACTAGAGTGTCCGACAATAAGAACAAAAAGCGAGGTCAGGGCATGCAGACGTCCCTGGATGAATTCGACTACATCGTGGTCGGCGCCGGCCCCGCCGGTTGCTTGCTGGCCAACCGGCTCTCAGCGGATCCCCAGCAGCGGGTGTTGCTGCTCGAAGCCGGCGGACGCGACAACTACGCCTGGATTCATATTCCTGTGGGTTACCTGTTCTGCATCGGTAACCCGCGCACTGATTGGTGCTTCAAAACCGAACAACAACCCGGCCTCAATGGCCGCGCGCTGAGTTATCCGCGCGGCAAGGTGCTGGGCGGCTGTTCGTCGATCAACGGCATGATCTACATGCGCGGCCAGGCCGGCGACTATGACGGCTGGGCGGCAGCGGGCAATCCGGGCTGGGCCTGGAAAGACGTGCTGCCGCTGTTCAAACAGAGCGAAAACCACTTTGCCGGCGGCGCTGAATTTCATGGCGATCAGGGTGAATGGCGGGTCGAGCAGCAGCGCCTGTCGTGGCCGATTCTGGATGCCTTTCGCAGCGCTGCCGAGCAAAGCGGCATCGCCAGCATCAATGACTTCAACCAGGGCGACAACGAGGGCTGCGGCTACTTTCAGGTCAACCAGAAAGCCGGGGTGCGCTGGAACGCGGCCAAGGCCTTTTTGAAACCGCTGCGCAGCCGGGCGAACCTGACCGTGCTGACCGGCGTCGAGGTTGATCGTGTGTTGCTGGAGGACGGCCGCGCGGCGAAAGTCAGCGCGCAGCATGAAGGCCAGACCAGACAGTTCAAGGCGCGCAAGGAGGTTGTCTTGTGCGCCGGCTCGGTCGGCTCGCCGAGCATTCTGCAGCGCTCCGGGATCGGTCCGCGGCCGCTGCTCGAACGCTTAGGCATCGGCGTGATTCATGAGCTGCCGGGCGTCGGCGGCAACCTGCAAGATCACCTGCAACTGCGCCTGATCTACAAGCTGGAAAACGCCCGCACCCTGAACCAGATCGCCGGCAGCGTGTGGGGCAAGATGGGCATGGGCCTGCGTTATCTGTACGACCGCAGCGGGCCGCTGTCGATGGCGCCGAGTCAGTTGGGTGCATTCGCCCGCTCCGGCCCTGAGCAAACCTCGGCGAACCTGCAATATCACGTGCAACCGCTGTCGCTGGAGCGCTTTGGCGAGCCGTTGCACAGCTTCCCGGCGTTCACGGCCTCGGTGTGCGACCTGCGCCCGCAGAGCCGTGGGCGCATCGATATTCGCTCCGCCGATCCGCAAGCGGCGCCGCTGATCCAGCCCAATTACCTCAGCCATCCAGAGGATCTGCGCGTCGCCGCCGATGCAATTCGCCTGACCCGGCGCATCGTCAGCGCCCCTGCCCTGCAAGCGTTCAAACCGGTGGAATACCTGCCCGGCGACAGCTTGCAAAGCGAAGAACAATTGCATGAAGCGGCGGCGAAAATCGGCACGACGATTTTCCATCCGGTCGGCACCTGCCGCATGGGCAACGACGGTGACGCAGTGGTCGATGCGCAATTGCGCGTGCATGGCGTGCCGGGTCTGCGCGTTGCCGATGCGTCGATCATGCCAAGAATTACCTCGGGCAATACCTGTTCGCCTACGCTGATGATTGCCGAGAAGGCGGCACAACTGATTTTGTCCAGATCTGCAGATATCTCCCCTGTGGGAGCGAGCCTGCTCGCGAATGCGGTAGCTCACTCAGCCTAGGAGTTGACTGGCAAAAAGCTTTCGCGAGCAGGCGCGCTCCCACAGCAATCATCACCAGACTCAGGCATCGCGCATTACCGGACACGCAACACCAGTGGAACAACAAAAACAATCACTGTGAGGGATACCGATATGTCAGAACACGTTCAGCCGCTGGACGCTGCGGGCAGCGCCGAGACCAGCAACGCCACGCAGAAAGTCATCTTCGCTTCATCACTCGGGACGGTGTTCGAGTGGTATGACTTCTTCCTCTACGGCGCCCTCGCGGCGGTGATCAGCAAGCAGTTCTTCGCCGGGGTCAACGACACCACGGCATTCATCTTTGCGCTCATGGCGTTCGCCGCCGGCTTCATCGTTCGGCCGTTCGGTGCGCTGGTATTCGGCCGTCTGGGTGACATGATCGGACGCAAATACACCTTTCTGGCGACGATCATTCTGATGGGCGTGGCGACGTTCTGCGTCGGCCTGCTGCCGACCTACGCCAGCATCGGCATCGCCGCGCCGATCATTCTGGTGGTGCTGCGCATGCTTCAGGGCCTGGCGCTCGGTGGCGAATACGGTGGTGCGGCGACCTACGTGGCCGAGCACGCGCCCATCGGCAAACGCGGCTTCCACACCAGTTGGATTCAATCCACCGCGACCCTCGGCTTGCTGCTCTCGCTGCTGGTAGTGCTCGGTTGCCGCTACTTCACCGGCGACCAGTTTGAAGTCTGGGGCTGGCGCATTCCGTTCCTGCTGTCGATCGTCCTGCTGGGCATCTCAACCTGGATTCGCCTGAGCCTGCACGAGTCGCCGGCCTACCTGAAAATGAAGGAAGAAGGCAAAACCTCGAAGGCACCGATCCGCGAATCCTTCGGCAAATGGGAAAACCTCAAAGTCGTGCTGATCGCGCTGTTCAGCATCAACGCCGGGCAAGCGGTGACCTTCTACGCTGCGCAGTTCTATGTGCTGTTCTTCCTCACCCAGTTCCTGAAAATGGACCCGGCGGTGGCCAACAGTCTGCTGATCATCAGCGTGGTGATCGGCGCGCCGTTCTTCATCTTTTTCGGCTGGCTGTCGGACAAGGTCGGGCGTAAACCGGTGCTGATGCTCGGCCTGCTGCTGGCGACCGCGCTGTACTTCCCGATCTTCAAATCCCTGGCCCATTACGCCAACCCGGCAATCGATCAGGCCAGCCGTCAGGCGCCGATCACTGTCCTCGCCGACCCCGCCACTTGCACCTTCCAGTTCGATCCGGTGGGCAAGGCCAAATTCGATAGTCCGTGCGACAAGGTCAAAACCTTCCTGGTCAAACAAGGCCTGCCCTACTCCAGCGTTGCTGCGCCTGCGGGCAGCGCCGTGCAAGTGAGTGTCGGCGACGTGAAGCTGGATGGTTTCGATGAGGCGGCACTGCGCGGCGCGATCACCCTCGCCGGCTACCCGCAACAAGCCGATATGCAGCAGATCAACAAACCGATGATCGTCGCCCTGATCGTCGCCCTGATCATCATCTCGGCCATGTGCTACGGCCCGCTGGCCGCGTTGATGGTCGAACTGTTCCCGACGCGCATTCGCTACACCTCGATGTCGCTGCCCTATCACATCGGCAACGGCTGGTTCGGCGGATTCCTGCCCACCGTGTCGTTTGCGCTGGTGGTGTACACCGGGGATATTTTCTACGGGCTGTGGTATCCGGTGCTGATCACCGGGGTGAGCCTGGTGGTGGGGATGATCTGTCTGCGTGAGACGAAGAATATCGATCTCGATAAAAACTGAAAAAACCGCTGACAGCAATGGCGAGGGAAGCGATTCTCTCGCCATTTTTTTGCTTCAGACGTCCGGTTTGATCACTTCGAATTTCACCTGGTCCGGATAAAACGCCACGTAGTCGCGGATCGGTGCGACGGAGACCTTCGGGTTTTCGTACGTCCACACCGCGTTGGCACCCTCATGTCCGGGCACTTGCAGGCTGAAATAGTTGGCGTCGCCCTTGTACGGGCAATAGCTGGTGTGGTCGGTGCGGGCGAAGTATTTTTCGTCGATGTCTTCGCGCGGGATGTAATACACCGGCGGATAGTTGGCTTCGTTGAGGATCAGCGCGTGAGAGGACGCGGCGACCTGGATGCCGTGGAACTTCACCAGCAGGCAGCCGCTGAGTTGTTCAACGCTGATCACGGGGCTGGGGCTTTTCATGGGGTTCTCCTGAAGACGGCGAAGAGACCGGTTCAGGTATAGCTGATGGGCTCGGGTCTGGTTGAGATTGCAGCCGAACGGCGAAAATCTTTGGCAATCGTTTTATCTGTATATCCATACAGATAAAAGTTGCTCGCGCCGCAGACTCCAGCCATCCTGTGCGCTCCCACAAACCAACCAGCGATGGTAGCTATGCGGCTGTACCTCTGTGAAAAACCTTCCCAGGCCAAAGACATTGCGGCCGTGCTCGGCGCCAGGCGTCGCGGCGATGGCTGCTGGTTGGGGACGGACGTCACAGTGACCTGGTGCATTGGCCACTTGCTCGAAACCGCGCCGCCGGATGCCTACGACGCGCGCTACAAGCGCTGGGTGCTGGCCGATCTGCCGATCATTCCAGACAAATGGAAAATGACCGTCAAGCCGCGCACCGCCAGCCAGTACAAAGCGGTGAAGCGTCTGCTTGGCGAGGCCAGCGAACTGATCATTTCCACCGACGCCGACCGTGAGGGCGAGTTGATCGCCCGGGAACTGGTCGAGCACTGCCGCTATCGCGGGCCGATCCGCCGCTTGTGGCTGTCGGCGCTGGACGAGGCATCGATTCGCAAGGCTTTGGCCGCGCTGAAACCGGGAGCCGAAACATTCAGCCTGTATCACTCGGCGCTGGGCCGTTCACGGGCGGACTGGCTGATCGGCATGAACATGAGTCGACTGTTCACCTTACTGGGCCGGCAGTCGGGTTATCAGGGCGTGCTGCCTGTGGGCCGAGTGCAGACGCCCACCCTGCGACTGGTGGTCGACCGCGACCGCAGCATCGCCGATTTCGTCCCCGTACCGTTCTGGGCAATCGACGTGGATTTGCTGCACGACGGCACGACGTTTACCGCACAGTGGCGCGCACCATCAGACGTTTGTGATGATCAGGATCGCTGCCTGAATCAGGCGTTGGCGCAGCAAGCGGCAGCGGCGATCAGCAGTGCAGACAGCGCTCGGGTGATCAAGCTGAAAACCGAGCGCATGCGCGAAGTGGCGCCCCTGCCCTTCGATCTCGGCACCTTGCAGGAAGTCTGCTCGAAAAAACTTGGCCTCGGCGCGCAGGAGACCCTCGACATCGCCCAGGCCCTTTACGAAACCTACAAAGTCATCACCTATCCGCGCAGTGATTGCGGATTTCTGCCGTTGAGTCAACACGGTGAGGCGCCGTCGATCCTCACAGCGTTGCGCCAGGCCGATCCGAGCCTTGAAGCGTTGCAGGGTTTTCTCGAACCGCAGCGGCGCTCAAGGGCCTGGAATGACGCCAAGGTCAGCGCTCACCACGGCATCATCCCCACCATCGCCGCGAAGAACCTCGAACGTCTGACCGGCAAGCATCGCGCGGTGTACACGTTGATTCGCGCGCGCTACCTGGCGCAGTTCCTGCCCAATCACGAATATGATCGCACCCAGGCCGATTTCGATTGCAACGGGCAGGCGTTGCGCGCGGTGGGCAAGCAGATCATCGAAGCGGGCTGGAAGCGTGCACTGCCAGAGGCATTGGCCCCGGCCAAGGGCCGCGAAGCCCCCGCGCCGCAAACCTTGCCGACCCTTAGCCAGGGCGTCGAATGCGCTGTGGCGAAAGTGAATCTCAAGGATTTGTGGACGCAACCGCCAAAACCCTACACCGAAGGCGATCTGATCAAGGCGATGAAGAACGTCGCCAAACTGGTCGAGGATCCGCTGCTCAAACAGAAACTCAAAGACACCACCGGCATCGGCACCGAAGCCACCCGCGCGTCGATCATCCAGGGGCTGCTGGATCGCGGTTATCTAGTGAAGAACGGCAAGGCGCTGGCGGCGACACCTGCGGCGTTCAGCCTGATCGACGCAGTGCCGCGCGCGATCGCCGATCCTGGCACTACGGCGATCTGGGAACAGGCGCTGGACATGGTGCAGAGCGGCGAGATGAGTCTGGAAGAATTCGTCACCAAACAGGCTGCGTGGATGAGCAAGCAGGTCAGCCGCTGCTCAGCCCTCAGCCTGACCATCAGCGGCCCGCCGCCTGCCGGCAAAGCCGCAGCGCCGTGGAAGAAAAAGCGCAAGTCGACGGCCAGCAAAACCGCCGGTACGCGCAAACGCACGGCGCGTCCGGCGACTCGCTGAATCCCTTGAGGTTCCCTTCTCTACGCTGCTGAAACGGATCTTTTCTCATTCCAAAACAGCTTTGTCCGACAATATGTAGTGCTTGAAAATAATCACTACAAAACCGTTGACGGCATCGTTTTGCTTTTGCATGATGAAGACGTTCCCCGATCGGGAGCACTGGTAACACGCTTGAGCAAACTCGTCTGACCGCCGAGTTGTTTTTTCCGGATACACGCTGCCCACAAGGCAGATTGAAGAAGCTGACCTGGCCTGAACGTCCAGTACAAGGACGAGAAGCGCTGGCGAAAATTCTCAAGACGCCTTGTGGCCGACACTGGATTGTCGTCAAGGAGCCTCCCGGTTTTCGCTGCTTCTCCTCGTTGTGACGCTATTGCGTAGCAGTTATTCAACACGACTACATGCAACAGATGCATGACCCCGTACTTCATATGGGCGAGCGCTGACGTCCTGGTTTCGGTGCCAGGGATCAACTAACCGATGGGCTACCTGTATTAGCGAATCAACTTTGAAAGATCACCAGACTGGTCAAGGGGCATAACAATGAATCTGAACAATCAACCCACCATCGAAGAACTGGCGCGTATGTTCGCGGCGCAGAAAGACAGCCACGACAGCCATATTCTCTGGATCAGCAAGTCTGGCCAGGTACACATCGACTGCCTGTCGCCCCACGCTGGCGAAGAGGAATTCGACCGCAACCACCAGAACCTGCTGGCCCGCCTGAAGATGTACCGCCGCGGCCACGGTTATGTCGGCAAGAAGGCTGCGGCCGACAAGGACTTCATCGGCAGTGTGCTGCAGACGCTGAAACAGGCGTGGGATTCGATGCAGAATCAGAATGAAGTTCGGGTGATTGATCGGTTGTATTGAGTTGTAGGTTATTTAACTAAGGGCCTGCTTCCGATTGGGAGCAGGCCCTTTGTTGTTCTTTTGAGTTTTGCGGCGTGAGTGCCCCCGTCGCCCCTCACCCCAGCCCTCTCCCGAGGGAGAGGGAGCCGACCGAGTTGCCTCAGCTCAACCGTAGACCTGAATGACCGTGGCGATTATGAGTCAACGAAGCTCGTTCAGGTCGGAGTAACTTGACCAAACACCTCGGTCAGTCCCCTCTCCCGCTGGGAGAGGGTTAGGGTGAGGGGCTTTTCATGCCGAGCACCAGTTCCACAAACGCTAACGCCGCCGCACTGTGATAATTATTCCTGCGCCGCAACACCGCCGCTCCCCGCTGCGGCGCCTCGCCTTCGACCCGCAAGCGGCGCAATGCGCGGTCTTCGCTGGCAATCGCCTCGGGCAACATAGTCGCCAGCGGCGCATGCCGCACCACTTCCAGCAACGTACTCACCGAATTCACTTCAATCCGCACCTGCGGCGTAATCCCGTGCTCACGAAAATACTCATCCACCAATAACCGCGTAATGAAACCCGGCGCCAGCAAGGCGAAATCCATTGAAGCCAATTCCGCAGGCGTCAACACCGAAGGGCTGCCATATAGCGGATGCCCAGGCCCGACCATGATCCCCAGCGTCTCGGTAAACGCCGGTATGCATTCGATATCGGCATTGCGCACCGGCGTAAACGCGATCGCGACATCCAGCGAGTCATCCGCCAGCCCTGCCTCGATGTCGTCCATCGACAACTCGAAGATCTCCAGACGAATCCCGGGAAACCGTGCCCCGTAGTCGCGTACCAGTGGCCCGACCAGATACGCCATGAACGTCGGCGTCATCGCCAGGCGTAGCGTGCCGCGGGACAAGTCCTTCACGTCGTGCAAGGCGCGCTGCCCGGCCTCCAGCTCCACCAGCACGCGCCGCGCGCACTCGATGTAAGCCACGCCGGCATCCGTCGGCTTCACCGTGCGTGAGGTGCGATCGAACAGGCTCACGCCGAGGGTCTCTTCCAGTTGCCGGATCTGTTGCGACAGGGTCGGCTGCGACACGTGCAGCGCTTCGGCGGCGCGGGTGAAGCCACCGTGATCGGCAACGGCGAGCAAATAACGCAAATGTCGCAACAGCATGAGGACACCATCTATAGGCAGGGCTTATGCGAAGCATTGTATATCGGTCTTGGACGCTATGAATCGACCGGCGCAACATTGCTTCCACACACAGCAAGCCAACCCCTGAAAGGAGTGACACCATGCAACAGTCCCACGCCTACAACGACAACAGCCTGGCCCTGACCACCCGCGTTCTCGACGCCAAGGCGAAAAAAGATCTGTCGTGGCAGGATCTGGCCGACGGCACCGGCCTCAGCCTGGCCTACGTCACCGCCGCCCTGCTCGGCCAGCATCCGCTGCCGGAAAACGCTGCTCAAGTGGTCGGCGACAAGCTTGACCTCAGTGCCGATGACGTCGCCGCTCTGCAGATCATTCCTTTGCGTGGCAGCCTCAGCGGCGTGCCGACCGATCCGACCATCTACCGTTTTTACGAAATGATCCAGATCTACGGCACCACGCTGAAAGCGCTGGTTCATGAACAGTTCGGTGACGGCATCATCAGTGCGATCAACTTCAAACTGGACATCAAGAAAGTCGAAGACCCGGAAGGCGGCTCCCGCGCCGTGGTGACGCTCGACGGCAAGTTCCTGCCGCTGCGCCCGTTCTGATGCGCCCGGCCCGCATCCTGCGTGCGGGCCATCTCATTTCTGCCACGAGGACACGCCTATGAAAGCCCTGATCGACGGCTTCCTGAAATTCCAGAACGAAGCCTTCCCGCAACGCAGCGAGCTGTTCAAACATCTGGCCACGACTCAGCAACCCGGCACGCTGTTCATCACCTGTTCCGACAGTCGCGTGGTGCCTGAGCTGCTGACCCAGCAAGAGCCCGGCGAACTGTTCGTGATCCGTAACGCCGGCAATATCGTGCCCTCCTACAGCCCGCATCCGGGCGGGGTCTCGGCGACGGTGGAATATGCGGTGGCGGTACTGGGGGTGACCGATATCGTGATTTGCGGCCACTCCGATTGCGGCGCAATGACGGCAATTGCCCAGTGCAAATGCATGGATCACCTGCCCGCCGTCAGCGGCTGGCTGCAGCATGCCGAGTCGGCGAAGGTAATGAACGAAGCGCGCGTGCATGGCAGCGACGCGGCGAAATTGAGTTCGATGGTGCGCGAGAACGTGATCGCGCAACTGGCGAATATTCAGACCCACCCGAGTGTGCGCCTGGCCCAGGAGCAAGGGCGGCTGAATCTGCATGGCTGGGTGTATGACATCGAGACCGGTTCGATCGACGCGCTGTCGGCCGACCGCCGCACGTTTGTGCCGCTGGCCGAGCAACCTGAGACTTGCGCGATCAGCGCGCAAGCCAGCCACGCTGCCTGACTCCCCACAGTGATCGTTCCCACGCTCTGCGTGGGAATGCCTCAAGGGACGCTCTGCGTCCAGTGACGCGGAGCGTCACGGGCTGCATTCCCACGCGGAGCGTGGGAACGATCAACAGATCAGCGTTTCACCGTGAGATCAACCTGAGTCATCCGGCTACGCACGGTAAACACGCCATCCCCGGAAAGAATCGCACTGCGCGCAAACAGGCGCCCGCTCTCCCAGTTCGAAAGACCCAGCTCAGGCTTGTTCAACGCGTACTGACCATCGACCCATCGGGTGATGCCGTTGCCTACGAACGGCGCATTCACTGCGTTGTAGAAACGTTCCTGAACCGCCGCCGCCTCGCTGATCAACGACACGGTGAATTGCGGGCTGTAACGGTTGAACAGCGCAATCGCCTGATCCAGATCATCGACAATCATCAGGCTGACTTCCGGGGTTTCTTCCCATTCCCACTCGCGGCCCAGCTCCGACTCGGGCAAAGACTCGGCCAGCGCTTCGGTCTGGTAACCCTCGGCGCGATAAACCTCGACTGTTGCGTTCTGCCATTCGCTTGGCAGGCAACTTTCACTGCCCGCGACGATGTGCAATTTGCAGCCTTGGCCGCGCGCAGTACCGGCGTCTTTCAAGGCATCGAGGAACAGCGGCACCAGCTCATCGGCGCGTTCGCGCTGAATCAGGCAGACGTTCAGGGTGTTGCAGACCTTGCGGTCCAGCGAGTTGCGCACCACTGCCGCGAAGCGAGTGGCGTCGGCGTCACGGTCGGCGATCAGCCACGCGCCGCCGGTGCCGTGCAGGCTGACGGCAGTGCCGGCCTGCTGAGCAATGCTGCCCAACTGACTGACCGCACGGCCCGAGCCGCGCGCCACCGCCAGCGACAGACGCCGATCGGCGAACATCGCCCAACCGGCAGCATGATTGACACTTTCGACCAACGACACTGCGCCAACCGGCAAGCCGGCTTCGGCCAGTGCTGGATTCAGCGCGTGAGTGACGATGGCTTGCGCAGTGCCCAACGCATCGCTGCCGATGCGCAGCACAGCCGTATTACCGGTGCGCAACACCCCGGCGGCGTCGGCAAATACGTTGGGCCGGCCTTCGAAGACAAACGCGACGATGCCCAGCGGCGAGACCACTTGCTCAACCTTCCAGCCATCGTGCTCGACACTGCTGATCACTTTGCCCCGGGTCGGTGACGCATCACGCCAGGCGCGCAGCCCGGCGATCATGTCGCGGCGCATGCGTTCATCAGCGAGCAAGCGTGTGGTCGAGCGACCGCGCGCCTTCGCCCGCTCGATGTCGGCGCGGTTGGCGGCTTCGATCTGCGTCCAGCATTCAGGACTTTCCAGGCGCTGAGCAAACAGATCGAAGAACCGGCTGATGGCTTCATCGGACACCGCCGACAACGCGGTGAATGCCGCAGCCGCACGCTCGATTGCCACCGAGGCGGCCTGTTGATCGGCAACGGGGATCAGCAACAACTCGCCACTGACCTGCTCGACCAGCAAATGGTCACCGGGCTGAAACCGCGCGGCCAGCTCGGGGCTGACCACGGTGACGCGGTTACCAGCGAAAGGGATCGGCGTGCCAGCGACTAGACGTTCGAGCGCAAGAGACATGAAGCGGATTCACCATGCAGAGGGCGGCCGGAAAATGTAGCGGATTACTGGCTGAAATACACCTCCTCAAACACTAAAGAAACCTGTGGGAGCTGGCTTGCCAGCGATAGCGGTGGTTCAGGCAAATTTATAGTGACTGACAGGGCCTCATCGCTGGCAAGCCAGCTCCCACAGGGTCATGTGGTGTTCAGGTGGGTCAGAACACCGACCAGCCAATCCGCGAGCTCAGCAGTTCCAGCGCCGCCATCCCCGCCAGCGAGTTGCCGGCGGTATTCAACTCCGGCGACCACACGCACACGCTGAACTGCCCCGGCACCACCGCAACGATGCCGCCGCCGACCCCGCTCTTGCCCGGCAGGCCGACGCGATAAGCGAAGTTGCCCGCCTCGTCATACAGACCGCTGGTGGCCATGATCGAGTTGACCTGTTGGGTCTGGCGGCGCGTCAGGATCTGCTCGCCGCTGTGCTTGCAGAACCCGTCATTGGCCAGAAAGCAGAACGCCCGGGCCAGATCGATGCAATTCATCCGCAGTGCGCAGTGGCTGAAATAGCTGCGCAGCACCGCTTCGACATCGTTGTGGAAATTGCCGAACGACTGCATCAGATAGGCCATCGCCGCATTGCGCGCGCGGTGCTGGTATTCGGAGTCGGCGACCTTGCCGTCGATCATGATTTGCGGATTGCCGGACAGACGCCGGACGAAGTCGCGCATCGACAATGTCGGCGCAGCGAATCGCGACTGGTTGATGTCGCAGATCACCAGCGCCCCAGCATTGATGAACGGATTGCGCGGGCGGCCGCGCTCGAATTCCAGTTGTACCAGCGAGTTGAACGGCTGGCCCGACGGCTCGTGGCCAAGCCGTTCCCAGATCGCTTCCCCGGAGTGATCGATGGCCTGCACCAGGCTGAATACCTTGGAAATACTCTGCACCGAGAACGGCGTTTCAGCGTCGCCGGCGCAATACATTTCGCCGTCGTTACTGTACACGGCGATGCCCAACTGGTTGGCCGGCACCGTGCCGAGGGCGGGAATATAGTCAGCAACTTTGCCCTGCCCGATCAGGGGCCGGACGGCGTCAAGGATCTCGTTCAACAGCGCTTGCATGCCGGGTTCCGAAAGTCTCGCCCCATGGGATCGCGGGGACACTGGGGCTAGACGCTGCGCCCGCCGGTCGCATCACACCGGCAAGCATCAGGCAGAATGTTCTAGGCTGAAGCGGACCATTCAGACACAGGAGAGCACCATGCACCTCGAAGGCTCCTGCCATTGCGGCGAAGTCACGTTCAGCCTCGACAGCGCCCATCCTTATCCTTATCAACGCTGCTATTGCTCGATCTGCCGCAAGACCCAGGGCGGTGGCGGTTATGCGATCAACCTTGGCGGCGACGCGACCACTCTCAAGGTTCGCGGACGCAAAAACATCAGCATCTATCACGCGAAGATGAAAGCTGAAAGCGATAAACGCGCCCATCGCAGCAGCGCCGAACGCCACTTCTGTGCGCTGTGCGGCAGCGGCCTGTGGCTGTTCAGCCCGGAGTGGCCAGAGCTGATTCATCCATTCGCCTCGGCGATCGATACGCCGCTGCCGGTGCCGCCGGAACACACGCACCTGATGCTTGGCTCGAAAGCGCCCTGGGTTGAAGTCGAGGCGAAGCCGAATGATCAGCAGTTCGATGAATATCCCGAAGAATCGATCGCCCAGTGGCATGAGCGACTCGGCGTGACTCGCTGAACACCGCGCCCTTCGCGAGCAGGCTCGCTCCCACATTTGGATTGCGATACCCTGTGGGAGCGAGCCGGCTCGCGAAGGGGCCGGGGCCGG
>NZ_JASCPT010000310.1:0-255 GCF_029959775.1 Pseudomonas sp. PS01270
AATCAACCGAGATTCCCTTAGTAGTGGCGAGCGAACGGGGACTAGCCCTTAAGTGGCTTTGAGATTAGCGGAACGCTCTGGAAAGTGCGGCCATAGTGGGTGATAGCCCTGTACGCGAAAATCTCTTGGTCATGAAATCGAGTAGGACGGAGCACGAGAAACTTTGTCTGAATATGGGGGGACCATCCTCCAAGGCTAAATACTACTGACTGACCGATAGTGAACTAGTACCGTGAGGGAAAGGCGAAAAGAACC
>NZ_JASCPT010000311.1:0-255 GCF_029959775.1 Pseudomonas sp. PS01270
TCCCCCCCAGAGGCAGTGCCCGCGCCGCGTCTCCGCGCCATTGCTCACCGTCCACGGGCAGCTGCGGCACCCATTGCACATCCGGGTTGTACCAACTCACGACGGCGCCCACGCCCGGGCGGCCCTTACCGCTGAACTGCACTGGATGGCTGACCCAGCGTCCCGGCGCCGGCTCGTCGAGGGCTGGCACAAAAGTACCCAAAATGACCGAGCGCAGGGTTTCAAATGATTCGAACCCGTCCAGAGATGCGACTG
>NZ_JASCPT010000312.1:0-252 GCF_029959775.1 Pseudomonas sp. PS01270
CACCGATACCATCGATACCTCGACCGTCAAACTGACCGCCGATACATCGGTCGCCGAAGGCGGCACTGTCACCTACACCGCCACCGTCGGTGCACCAGTTACCGGTTCTCCTGTCGTCGTGACATTGGCCAACGGCCAGACCATCACCATCGGCGTCGGTCAGACTACTGGCACTGCAACTGCTGTTGCTGCGAACGATGCGTTGGTCGGTAATGCGCCGATCACCAATTCGATCACTGGCGTGAGCGGTGG
>NZ_JASCPT010000313.1:0-236 GCF_029959775.1 Pseudomonas sp. PS01270
AGCTGTCACATACCCAATTTGCTGAAGCGAGGCCATCCGGTCACGAGTCAGTACCCGAATTTCTTGACGACCATAGAGCGTTGGAACCACCTGATCCCATCCCGAACTCAGCAGTGAAACGATGCATCGCCGATGGTAGTGTGGGGTTTCCCCATGTGAGAGTAGGTCATCGTCAAGATTAAATTCCGAAACCCCAATTGCGAAAGCAGTTGGGGTTTTGTTTTGCCTGCGAGAAA
>NZ_JASCPT010000314.1:0-233 GCF_029959775.1 Pseudomonas sp. PS01270
TTCTTCTGGCAAGGCGAACACCTCGTCGCCGAAAGCAGCGCCACGCAATACCGCAGCTTCCTCTACGAACCCGGCACCTTCCGCCCACTCGCGATGCTCGACGGCAAAGGCCCGAAAAAAGCCTGCCCGTTCTACTACCAACTCGACCACCTCGGCACCCCACAGGAACTCACCGACTACAGCGGCGAAATCGTCTGGTCCGCGCAATACGACGCCTACGGCAAAGTCGCCGC
>NZ_JASCPT010000315.1:0-231 GCF_029959775.1 Pseudomonas sp. PS01270
CAGCCACCGAGTTACTGGCGCTGAGCGACAGATTGGTAGTGTCGGCAACGTCGGTGACAGAAGTCGAAACCGGAGTTTTGTCTGCAACCAGATCTTCGAAATTGCCACCGCTCACGCCAGTGATCGAATTGGTGATCGGCGCATTACCGACCAACGCATCGTTCGCAGCAACAGCAGTTGCAGTGCCAGTAGTCTGACCGACGCCGATGGTGATGGTCTGGCCGTTGGCCA
>NZ_JASCPT010000031.1:0-47283 GCF_029959775.1 Pseudomonas sp. PS01270
CCCTCTGCGCGAGCAGGCTCGCTCCCACATTTGGAATGCGTTTTTCTGTGGGAGCGAGCCTGCTCGCGAAAGCGATGTAACAGGCGACACTGGACTCTCGGTAAACTCCCGGCGACTTTGAATGGAAACCACTGACATGACCGAAGACACCATCAAGCGCCGGGCACGCGGTCTGGACCGGGCGTTCGATATCCTCGATTTTCTCAAGGAAATCGGCCAACCCCTACGCCCCAATGACATCGCCAACGGCATCGGCAGTCCGAAATCGACGGTCTACGAACTGGTCGCGTCCTTGCTGGAGCGACGAATTCTCGAGCCGGTGGGCAAGGACGGCCACGTCTACCTTGGCCGCCAGTTGTACTTCCTTGGCCAGGCGCATCTGCGGCATTTCGACCTCAGCCGCGAGGCCGATCACGCTTTGCAGGAGATCGTCAGCCAGACCCGCGAAACTGCGCAGATGTGTCTGCTCAACGGGCGCAAATACACCGTTGCATTGATGAAGGAGGGCGAGCGGCATTTCCGCATTTCCTCCGATATTGGCGAAAACGCGCCGATCCCATGGACAGCGTCCGGGCGTCTATTGCTCGCGCATTTGAGCGATCAACAGATCATCGACCTGATCGACGAAGACGACTACATCCTGCCCGACGGCGAACGCCTGCCACTGGACCGTTTTCTGGCGGAGATTCGTCAGGCCGGCAGCGATGGCTTCTTCTCCTTCGACAGCGTCGCCGACACCTTCACCCATTGCTTCGCCGCGCCGGTCAAAGACCCGCAGGGCGTGGCCATTTGCACTTTGTGCATCGTCGCCCCGCGCGCCGATGCGAAAAACAATTACAACGACTATCGCCGGGTGCTGATCGAGAGCGCCAACAGCCTCGCCCGGCGGATCAACGAATAACCGCGGCTGCCTGCGGCCGCGCCTGTGAGGATTCGACCATGACCACTGCCATCAACTCTGCCGTAGAAAAAGGCGACGCCGCCATCGGTGCGCAATTGACCCGCGACGTCAGCCTGCCGGCGCTGGTGCTGCACCGCGAGGCGCTGGAGCACAATATTCGCTGGATGCAGAAATTCGTCAGCGACAGCGGCGCCGAGCTGGCGCCCCACGGCAAAACCAGCATGACCCCGGCACTGTTCAAACGACAGCTCGACGCCGGCGCCTGGGGAATCACCCTCGCCAGCGCCACCCAGACCCGCGCGGCTTATGCCCACGGCGTGCGTCGCGTGTTGATGGCCAACCAGTTGGTCGGTACGCCGAACATGGCGTTGATTGCCGATCTGCTCGCCGATCCGACGTTCGATTTCCATTGTCTGGTCGACCACCCGGACAACGTCGCCGACCTCGGGGCTTACTTCGCTTCCCGTGGGGTCAAGCTCAACGTGATGATCGAATATGGCGTGGTCGGCGGCCGTTGCGGTTGCCGCAGCGAGCAGGAAGTCATAGAGCTGGCCAAGGCCATCGATACGCAACCGGCACTGGCCCTGACCGGCATCGCAGGTTACGAAGGTGTTATTCACGGCGACCACGCGGTCCGTGGCATTCGCGAATTCGCCGCGTCGCTGGTTCGCCTCGCGGTGCAGCTACAGGACAGCGGCGCCTTTGCCATCGCCAGACCGATCATCACTGCGTCGGGTTCGGCCTGGTACGACCTGATCGCCGAATCTTTCGAAACCCAGAACGCCGCCGGCCGCTTCCTCAGTGTGTTGCGCCCGGGCAGTTACGTGGCGCACGACCATGGCATCTACAAAGAGGCGCAGTGCTGCGTGCTCGACCGTCGCAGCGACCTGCACGAAGGCCTGCACCCGGCGCTGGAAGTCTGGGCTCATGTGCAGTCGCTGCCGGAACCGGGTTTTGCGGTGATTGCTCTGGGCAAGCGCGACGTCGCCTTCGATGCCGGTTTGCCGGTGCCGTTGTTGCGCTACAAGGCCGGCGTGGTGCCGGCGGCGGGGGATGATGTCGGCGCGTGCAAGGTCACGGCGGTGATGGATCAGCATGCGTTCATGACCGTAGCGCCGGGTGTCGAGTTGCGGATTGGCGACATCATCTCATTTGGTACTTCGCATCCATGCCTGACTTTTGACAAGTGGCGGGTAGGGTTGCTGGTGGATGAGCAGTTGGCGGTCATCGAGACCATGGAGACTTGTTTCTAAGGCTTGAGATTGCGTTGCGGCGGCTATTCGCGAGCAGGCTCGCTCCCACAAGATCAATGCGTTCCATTGTGGGAGCGAGCCTGCTCGCGAAGACGCCCGCTTAGCCACCACTGAACCACCCGAGATCCCACCCGATGAAAATCTTTCACAACACCCCACGCATCGCCCTGATCGGCGAATGCATGATCGAACTGCAGCAACGCGCCGACGGCAGTCTGCAGCAGAGCTTCGGTGGCGACACCCTCAACACGGCGGTGTATCTGTCCCGTGCGCTGGGCGACAAGGCGCAAGTCGACTACGTCACCGCGCTGGGCGATGACAGTTTCAGCGACGCCATGTGCCAGATCTGGCGCAGCGAAGGCATCGGCCTCGATCTGGTGCAGCGCCTGCCCGGTCGGCTGCCCGGTCTGTACTGCATCCAGACCGACGCCAACGGCGAGCGGCGTTTCCTGTACTGGCGCAACGAAGCGGCGGTACGCGATTGCTTCACCACCCCTGCGGCCGAGCCGATCCTCGCGGCGTTGCCGGACTACGACGTGCTGTATTTCAGCGGGATCACCCTCGCTGTACTCGGAATGCAAGGCCGCGCCCGACTGATCAAGACCCTGATTGAAGCCAGACAGCGCGGCGCACGCATCGTTTTCGACAACAACTACCGCCCGCGCCTGTGGGCGTCGGTGGAAGAGGCGCGCGCGGCGTATCGCAGCGTCTTGCCATATGTGGATCTGGCGTTACTCACCGTGGATGACGAACAGGCATTGTTCGGGTTTGCCGATGGCGCTGAAGTGTTTGCCACGTATGCACAGATCGGCACGCCGGAAGTGGTGCTCAAGCGCGGCGCCGAGGCGTGTCTGATTCGTTGTCAGGGGGACGCGTTTGAAGTGCCGGCGCAGAAGGTCGATAAGGTTGTCGACACCACGGCGGCGGGGGATTCGTTCAGTGCGGCGTACCTGGCCAGGCGCTTGCTCGGTGGCAGTCCGGCAGAGGCGGCGCAAGCGGGACATGAATTGGCCAGTCGGGTGATACAGGTGCCTGGAGCGCTGATCCCCAGGTAATCAGAGAATGGCCGCTTGCTGCGCAATCGGTTCGCGAGCAGGCTCGCTCCCACAACGCGGTCGACATGTGGGAGCGAGCCTGCTCGCGAAGAAGCCCGGCAGCCAGCCGATCAATCCCGATAAAACACCTGCACCAGGTGATAACCAAACTTGCTCTTGATCGGCCCATGCACGGTGCGCAGTGGTTTCTTGAAAATCACCGCATCAATCGCGCCGACCATCTGTCCTGGACGTACTTCGCCCAGATCACCGCCGCGTTTGCCGGACGGGCAGGTGGAAAATTTCTTCGCCAGCACATCGAACGCTTCGCCCTTGGCAATGCGCTGTTTGAGTTGTTCGGCCTCTTCGGCGGTTTTCACCAGAATGTGGCGGGCTTGGGCTTTCATCGTGCAATACCTGATAACGGGGTGACAGCGGGGCGCGCGATTATGCCTCAAGTCGCGGGGTCGGGTTGCTCAACTTGCGAATCTTGCTCGCCAGCACTTCAAGGACAAAGGGCTTGGCGACCATGTCCATGCCCTCTTCAAGGAAGCCCTGACGCTCGGCAGCAATCTGCGCGTAACCGGTCATGAACAGCACTTTAAGCCCCGGACGATGCTGGCGAGCAATCTCCGCCAACTGGCGTCCGTTCATGCCCGGCAGCCCGACATCGGTAACCAGCAGATCGACGCGTTGCACGGACTCGAGCACGGGCAGGGCGTTCGTGGCGTTTTCCGCTTCGAAGGTTGTGTAGCCCAGTTCCTTGAGCAGATCGAGCACCAGCATGCGCACTGCCGGATCATCCTCGACCACAATCGCGGTCTCGCCTGAAGATGAAGCTGCAATCGGTTCGGCTTTCTCCACAGACGAGGATTCGGGCGTCGGCTCAAGCAAACGCGGCAAGTACAGACGTACACAAGTGCCTTGCCCCGGCACACTGTCGAGGCTGACATGGCCACCGGACTGCTGGGCGAAACCGTAGATCATCGACAGCCCAAGCCCGGTGCCTTGGCCGATCGGCTTGGTGGTAAAGAACGGATCGAAAGCCTTCGAACGGATTGATGGGGTCATGCCGGTGCCGTTATCGCTGACCGCGAGCATCACGTATTCGCCGGCCTTCACCGGCTCGAGGATGGTGATGTCGCTGCTGTCGAGATACACGTTCGCGGTCTGGATCAGCAACGTGCCGCCTTCGGGCATCGCGTCGCGGGCATTGATCACCAGATTGAGCAGGGCATTCTCCAGCTGGCTGACGTCGGTACTCACCGGCCACAAATCCTCTGGCAGGCGCAGTTGCAGCTCGATCGCATCGCCCTTGGTGCGGCGGATCAGGTCTTCCAGTGAATGCACCAGTTCGTTGACGTGCAGTTGCTTGCGATCCAAGGACTGGCGCCGCGAGAAGGCCAGCAAGCGATGCGTCAGCGCGGCCGCACGGTTGGCCGACGACACGGCCGCCTCGGTGAAGCGACCAATCTCATCGGCGCGACCGTTGGCGATGTAGCGCTGCATCAAGTCGAGGCTGCCGATGATACCGGTGAGCATGTTGTTGAAGTCATGGGCGATGCCGCCGGTGAGCTGGCCGACGGCTTCCATCTTCTGCGCGTGGCGCAAGGCGTCTTCGGCGCGCTCGCGTTCGAACATCTCGTTCTGCAAACGCTCGTTGGCCTGCGCCAGTTGCTCGGTGCGCGCGCTGACCCGCTCTTCGAGGGTCTCGTTGAGATTGCGCAGGGCTTCCTCGGTTTTCTTGCGCTCGGTTTCGTCGATGACAAATATGTAGAAGCCATTCACTGCGCCGTCCGCGCCATGTCGCGGCAGATAATTCATGAGGGCATGACGGGTGCTGCCGTCGCGGTGCGGCGTGTAGAAACTGAAGGAGCAGGAGCGCCCGGCCAGTGCTTCGGCGATGTACGGCGCACGCAGGAAATACGCCTCTTCGCCGATGACTTCGCGGATCGTGCGCCCATACAACTCCTGCGGCGTCAGGCCGTACCAGTCCAGATACGCTGCATTGTTGAGGCGAAAACGTTCTTCGGCGTCCACGTAGCTGATCAGGATCGGCATGGCGTTGATGATCAGCTGAAGTTCGGTCTGGCTCTGACGCAGCGCCTGTTCCGTATGTTTGCGTTCGGTCAGGTCCAGCGCCGCGCCGAGAAAGCGCATCGGCCGACCATGATGATCCTTGTAGCAACGCCCGCGCGCGAACACCCAGCGCAGCGTGCCATCGGCCTGCAACAGGCGATATTCCTCAGCGTACTCGGTGCCATGGGTGATGCAGTACTTGATGCCGCGCGCGACCATGGCGCGGTCTTCGGGGTGCACCCCGTGCATATATTCGCTGATCGGCAACTGCCCGGCCTTGCTCGGATCAACGCCATGCAGTTCGGCAAAATGCGCATCGGCGATGAAACGGTCTTCGCCAATGTCCCAATCCCAGGTGCCGACGGCGTCGGTGGCGGCGAGGGCCAGTTGCAGACGCTCCTCGGACTGGCGCTGGGCCTTGAGGCTTTCTTCGGAGCGACGCTGCAATTCCAGGGCAATGCGTCGGCGCTCGTTGGTTTCGATGGCAGTGATCAGAATCCCGGCCACCTGTGCGGTCTCATCGCGAATCGGGCTGTAGGTCAGATCCAGCCAGAAATCGGTTTTTTTGCCGTCGCGCTGCACGCTGAAACGCTGCTCGCTGAAGCTGCGCACCTGGCCCTGCAGCACCGCTTGGTATATCGGCTCGGCAAAATCCCGCACCTCTGGCCAGACCTCATGCGTCGGCTGCCCGAACGCTTCGGGATGCTTGCTGCCAGCGAGCAGGGCAAAACCATTGTTGTAGATCTGCGTGAGTTGCGGGCCCCATAACAGCAGCATCGGCATCGGCGAATGAATCACGATGTCCACCGCCGTGCGCAGGCTCTGCGGCCAGGTGCCGGCGGCGCCCAGCGGGCTGCGGCTCCAGTCGGTGCGGGCAATCAAGGCCTGAGCGTCATCGGTGGTGGATACAGCATTCATGTTTCAATCCTGAGCGTGGTTCGGTAAGACGGGGTCTATCATTGTTGCAGGAGCCGCGCCAAGCGTCGGCCAAATCTGCTCATTCAATGCTTCGCGGGTGCTTTCAGCCATGGAAATCGATGCACTGTTGTCAACATTGTCGCAAAAAAACGGCTCGGATCTGTTCCTCTCTACCGGCGCAGCGCCGAGTGCGCGCATTGATGGCGCGCTGACGGCGCTCAGCGATCAGCCATTCAAACCCGGCGAAACCGCAGCCATCGCCACCTCCCTGATGGACGCCGAGCAGCGCCGGGAGTTCGACCGGGATCTGGAAATGAACCTGGCAATCTCCCGAACGGGCGTCGGGCGGTTCCGGGTGAACATTTTCAAGCAGCGCAACGACGTTTCGATCGTGATCCGCAACGTCAAGGTCGACATCCCGCGATTCGAAGACCTGAAGCTGCCGCCGGTGCTGCTGGAAACGGTGATGCTCAAACGTGGCCTGATTCTTTTTGTCGGCGCGACCAGTTCAGGCAAGTCAACTTCGCTGGCGGCACTCATCGATCACCGTAACCGCCACAGTGCCGGACACATCGTGACGATCGAAGACCCGATCGAATATATCCATCGGCACAAGCGCTCGATTATCAATCAGCGTGAAGTCGGCGTAGATACCCGAAGCTTTCATGCGGCTTTGAAGAACACTCTGCGCCAGGCTCCGGATGTTGTATTGATTGGTGAGATCCGCGATCGCGAAACCATGGAGCATGCGCTGTCATTCGCTGATACCGGCCATCTTGTTTTGTCGACGCTGCATGCGACCAATGCCAATCAGGCACTGGATCGAATCATCAATATGTTCCCCGAAGAGAAGCGCGAGCAGCTTTTGCAGACATTGGGCAACAACCTCAAAGCCTGTGTTTCGCAGCGTCTGCTCCGCACTGTCGATGGGCAAAGGCGCGCGGCAGTCGAAATTCTTCTGGGTACGCCGACCATCGCTGACCTGGTCCGACGCGGCCAGTTCGAAGAGCTCAAGCCGATGATGGAAAAATCGACCGGACTCGGTATGCAGACATTTGACGCGGCACTGTTTGCGCTGTTTGCAGAAGGTGCAATCAGTGAGCAGGAAGCATTGAAGAATGCCGATTCGGTGAATAACTTGAAGTTGCGAATCAAACTTCAGCGCGATCAGGCAGGTGTTAACAATACAGGCACCGGCGAGTGGGGTTTGATGGATTGACTTGGTGTCTTCAATTGCGCCGACTGATTGCGCGGCAACAACACTTAATAATTAACTCGTGGTTCGGTTGTATGTGTTTGGGTAAAACGTCATCACGCTGAATGGTCAGCTAGTTGGTTTGATGAGGTTTTGCCTTGAACGAAGTTAAGAAAAATAAAGTATTCCGCCCGTCGAAAGTTGCGCTGGATGAATGGAAGTATCGGTCTGCGGCAGATGCCGCCGAGCGCGATATGGTTCTTCGGCATCTGGAAGAGGCATTGAATGAGTACACTGAAGATCACGATATAGACTGGTATGGGCGTGAAGTAGAGTTGCAACCAGGCTCATCACTGCATGAAATATATAACCCCGGCAGACTTCTGCTCAATGAACTGCTGAAAACCGGGCCGGTCATTGGTGCAATCGGTCGAGAGGAGGCGCGCGAGCATAACGGCCTGGTTCGGATTACGCCGGAAGGCAAGATGGAAGTCCGTGCCGTCAGAGGTTGGGTAGATCTGGTTGCGGCGCAGTATTTTGAATACAGTCAACCTACGCGCTCGACGGTGAGTCTCATCGCCGACATTGCCGCAGTCGCCGGCGGTTTTGTATGGCCCGATCTGGATGTAACCCTGGATCAGTGGTTCAAGTTTCATGATATCGATCTGCCTGACACCAAGGCCAAGATCAGTAACTTGATCGGCTTGTTCAAGTTTTCACCCGAGGTCAGGGAGCCAGTTGCTTTTTGGGATCACTTTCAATCCGGTGAGCAGAGTCACAACGGGTTATCCGAAGAGCAGTTTGCAGATATTCGTGGCGCCACCGCCAAATTGATGCCGAAGCGAAAACTGTTGTCAGCCTTGTACAACGTCACGGGGCGCGCAGATATATCTCACGAAACGGCGGCGCAGCGCCTCGTTGAATTTGTCGCCTATCCAGTTTCGCTGGATCTTGCCAGAAGTTATATCAAAGGGCTGAATTGGTACGGGGTGAATGACGGGCAAACGCTCTCCGAAAATATTCTCCGCCAATTGTTGATGACCGCGATTTTACTCGACCTGGACCCATCAATCGGCCATCGCCACTTGGTCGAACGGCGGGACCTGTACTCGCCAGACAATGTTGAGCGCCATCCATCAGAGATACTCGAGGAGTACACCCGGTTTGTGCGGAACAAGCGCTGGGTAGATCCGATATTGGCGCCGTTGGTGGTTCATCTTCTCCTGGCACGCAACGCGCCCGAATTTCTGGTCAGGAAAATTCCGACAGAGGTCACACTTGGATCGATCGCCTGGATCAAGTTCTGTCGCGCTGTTGTATTGGTCGAGGCGGTAAAGACCGGGGCCTCGCGGCAATTGACCTATGCACAGGTCATCGCTTACGGCGAACTGGAGCCGGTCAGTGAAGCGCAGAAGCATATGCGCGATCTGGCGCTGATCGACCCGATTGTCGAGTGGGCGTTGCTCAACCGGATTATCTCCAGAGCCGAGCTCGAACAGGCAGAAGAAACCTGTACACGAAGGGCGATTGACGCGTTTGAGCAACACGTAGACCAATTCGCCCAGCTAGCCCGCGCATTTTCGACACCGTTACCCAACCGAGCGGAAATTGCCCGAAGCCAATTGAGAAAAGCTGCACCTGGCTGCGACACACTGGACGAAAAGGCGCTTTCCGAGAAAGGCGGACAGCAAATCATGTCCATGGTCGAGCTGCACCAATCGGGCGATCTGGTCACTGGTCAGTGGGACAGGGGCACCGTACGTTTGATCGTCAACGGATTGCTGCAACCTGCGATCAACTACAACCCTGCGGGTCTCAGTCTTTATCAGCGTTATCCGCGACTGCTGACGATTGAATCCTGTGACGAGGAAATGGATCGTCAGTTGGCCGTGCATTTCGAAGCGGTGAACGGCGGCATGATGTCTGCCATCAAGCTGGCGTTGGCACACATGCCGGAAGCGGATCTGCAAGTGTTCATGAATGCCGAGATTCATTTTTTCACCGTGCGCGAATCGGCATCCTATGTGACTACGCGCCGGGCCGGCGGGCCTTTGAATGTAGGGCTTGAACAAGAAACACAACAAAGCCGGGATGCCGCCACGGGCCGCTTCGGTGTTGTGATGTACACGTCTGATGAAGACGCTGATCTTTGTTATGAATTATTCACTTCGCGTGCAGAAACCCGCAGGAATGATGCGCTGGGTGCTTTCATCAGACGGGAAAGAAAGCTTCAGCAACGCTCAAGAATGAGCGCCAGTGCCAATATGACGACGCCCCTGAGCAACACCCTGACCCAGAGCGTTCCGCTGAACATCAGGCGCTATACCCATGCCGCGGCCGAGGACGCTTCGATCAGCAGCAGTATGGCGATCATCGATTACTTCGGCGCGCTGAAAGCACCAGCGCAATCTGCGCGGTTGCAGACAGGGTTCTACCAGAAATTCAACGACCCGAACGTCGTGCGCATCGCCGGGTTTCTCGCCGAGAACAGACCGTTCCTGAATAAAACCGAGCTCAGAGAGCTCGTGCGTGTACCGACGCCGCTCGAACTCTCCCGGGAAGAGGGCGAACGCTTGCTGACTTACTTCATCGACCTGTTGGTGCCGTTCAAAAAATGCATCGAGGACATCGCCTCGGGCGAACACAACAAGATGGTGGACGGGGTTTACGGATGTTTGATGGACGGCATCGGCCTGGTGGGAACAGTGGCTGGCGCCAGCTCGAAGGCGCTGAGTATTTCCACCAGGGCCATTTCCACTACTGCCAAGGCCGCGCGTTTCACCCGGCTGGCGTTTACTTCGGCCATCTCGCTTTTCAATCCCTTCGACGGTGTGCCATCTGGTCTGCAGGCGGGCGGTAAACTGGTACACAAGGGCCTGCTGCGGTTCAACAAGAACACTCATGACCTGATTACTCTGGCCAGGGGGCAATTGCACAGGATCAGCGGTCGCCGGCAATCCTATGATCTGCTTGAAGCGGCCGATAACGCGCAATTCGGGTTGGGGAGCTGGCGGCCACGCGGGGCTACGCATGAAGCCGTCGCCGTGCTGGCCGCGCGCAGTGGTGACAAATGGTACTCGCTGAATCGACGCGGCAACTTGTGGGGCAAGTCTCTGGAGGGTTTTGTGTATCAAGCCCCCTTGCAACTGCCTGCTTCGCCGCGCACGTTGCCGCTCAGTTACACGCGCAAGTTCATCGAGCAAAGCCTGCCCCGTGCACGGGCCAAGATCGACAACGCATTGGAAATCTTCAACCGTCATGATTTCAAACGCGATCGCGACGCGCTGATGAAGATCGTGTTCGGCGATGCTTCTCAGGTGTCCACCGATCGGCTGGTTAACTACTTGCGTTTGATCCGCTTCGATTTCGCCGGTTTCTCCTTGAGCAACATGGTTCTCGACGGCCTCAAGATCAACGACACCCTGGCATCGTTCGATGTAAACAATTACCAGCGCTGGAAAGACGCGGGTTCGAGCGGTGATTGCGCTATAGCGTTTGTTGAGGTCTACACGAAAAACTTCAATCGACACTTCGTCAGCATGGGTCTGAACCACGATGTGATCGCCGACGACCTGATTCATGAGCTGTTCCACGCCAGCGCACAAACCGACGATGTCGGCTATGCCACCGACGCCGTGCATGCCAGTGACAGCGGACAGCAGCTGGATGTGTCCGTATTGCTCAATCTGGGGGCAGGTTGCCTGGCGCAGTCGCAGAGCGGCACTGACTGTCATGCGCCGTCCAGAGCCTTCGAAAACGCCGACTCGCTCACGCTGGTCACCTCATTGCTGAGTCAACTGATCACTGACGAGGTCACTTTCGATCAAAACATGACTGTTCTTGACAGTGCGCTCGAGGCCAGTGCGGGCCGGGCGATTGGCGAGCCGGTGGTCATTACCTTGAACAAACCTCGTTGATGAAAAGCACTGCCGCCAGCCTGTCGGATGAGGGCGTCAGTGCCGATTTCAATCAGCCAGTTCGCGCCGATCCCGAAACTGCTCCAGCGCTTCGGGATTGGCCAGTGCATCGGTGTTTTTTACCGGCCTTCCATGCACGACATCACGCACCGCCAGCTCCACGACTTTGCCGCTGATGGTGCGCGGTATGTCCGTCACTGCAACAATCCGCGCCGGGACATGCCTCGGCGTGGTATTGGCGCGGATCACTTCGCGGATTCGCTGTTCGAGCCCTTGATCGAGTTCGACACCATCGCGCAGACGCACGAACAGCACGACCCGCACATCATCCTGCCACTGCTGACCGATGGCGACGCTGTCCAGTACCTCGGTGATTTTCTCGACCTGGCGATAGATTTCCGCCGTGCCGATGCGCACGCCGCCCGGGTTCAACACCGCATCCGAGCGGCCATGGATCATCATCGCGCCGTGGGGCAACTGTTCGGCGTAATCACCTTGTGCCCAGACGCCGGGGAACAGGCTGAAGTAGGACTGGCGAAGTTTTGAACCGTCGGGGTCATTCCACAAGCCGATCGGCATCGCCGGGAAATGCCGTGTGCAGACCAGCTCACCTTTCTCACCGATCACCGGTTGGCCAGCGTCGTTCCAGACCTCGACGGCCATGCCCAGGCTCTTGCCCATGATTTCTCCGCGACGTACCGCTGACAGCGGGTTGCCATTGACGAAGCACGAGACGATGTCGGTACCACCGGACATTGAAGCCAGGCACACATCGGTTTTGAAGTCGCGGTAAACGAAATCGTAGCTTTGCGGTGACAAAGCCGAGCCCGTGCACAGCAGGGTTTTCAAGCTGCTCAAGTCATGACTTTCGCGGGGCCTGGCGCCGCTGCTTTCCAATGTGGCAAGGAATTTCGGACTGGTGCCAAACACACTGATGCGTTCATCGTCGATCAGATCGAGCAAGCGCTGATGGTCCGGATGAAACGGCGAGCCGTCGTAGAGCACCACGGCGCTGCCCACCGCGAGCGCTGAAACCAGCCAGTTCCACATCATCCAGCCGCAGGTCGTGTAGTAGAACAAGCGGTCACCGGGACCGAGGTCGCAGTGCAAACCATGTTCCTTGACGTGTTGCAGCAGCACACCGCCGGTGCTGTGGACGATGCATTTCGGCACGCCAGTGGTGCCGCTGGAGTACAGCACGTAGAGCGGATGATTGAACGGCACCGGGGTGAAATTCGGTTCGCCGCCGGGTTGATAAAAATCCTCCCACAAGCAGACATCAGCGTGGGTTTGATAATCCTCGATGCGCGCTTGCGGACGGGCGTACGGGACGATGATCAACTGCTGCAGCGACGGCAGCTGTATCAGGATTTCGTTGAGCTTGGCGGTCTGATCCAGGATGTTTCCGGCGTATTGATAGCCGGCACAGGTGAGCAGCACTTTCGGTTCGATCTGGCCAAAGCGATCGATCACGCCGTGGGTGCCGAAGTCTGGCGACGAGCAGGACCAGATCGCGCCGAGGCTGGTGGTGGCCAACATCGCCACCAGGGTTTGCCAGGTGTTGGGCATGCAAGCCGCCACGCGATCACCCCGGCCAACGCCTGTTGCGCGCAGGCTCGCCTGAAAACCGGCGACGTGTTCGGCCAGTTCGGCCCAGGTCAGTTGTTCGCGCTGGCCGTTTTCCGCCACAGCAACCACCGCCACGGCATCGTCGCGGCGGCGCAGCAGGTGTTCAGCGAAGTTCAGCGTCGCGCCGGTGAACCACTCGGCGCTGGGCATTTCTGCACCTTCACGCAAGATGGCGTCTGGCTGAGTGTGGAAGCGGATGTCGAAGAAATCGACGATCGCCTGCCAGAACGCCGGGCGCTGATCGATGCTCCATTGGTGCAGGGCAGGGTAGCCGTCGAGCTTAAGCGAATGCCGCTGATTGATTTCGCGCCGGAAAACGTCCATCCGCGAACGGTCGATACGCTGGGCGTCGGGTTGCCAGAGGATGTCGGACATGGGTTTGCCTCTTCTTATCGGATTCGCGAGCGGGCTCGCTCCCACAATGGCCAGGTGTTTATTGCGCCAGCCAGCCACCATCAATATTCCACGCCGCGCCGCGCACCTGGCTGCCGGCTTCACTGCACAAAAACAACACCAGCTCACCCAGATGCTGCGGTGTAACGAACTCCAGCGACGGCTGTTTTTCCGCCAGCAGGTCATGCTGCGCCTGCTGCGGATCGACACCCTTGGCCGCGCGATCATCGATCTGCTTCTGCACCAGCGGCGTCAACACCCAGCCCGGACAGATCGCGTTGCAGGTGACATTGCTGGTCGCGGTTTCCAGCCCGACTACTTTGGTCAGACCGACCACGCCATGCTTGGCGGCAACGTATGCGGCTTTGCCGGTGGAACCGACCTGGCCGTGCACCGAGGCAATATTGATGATGCGCCCCCAATTCTTGCGGCGCATGCCCGGCAGGCTGAGCCGCGTGCTGTGGAATACCGATGACAGGTTGATCGCGATGATCGAATCCCAGCGCTCAACAGGAAACTCTTCTACGGCCGCAACGTGCTGAATGCCGGCGTTGTTGACCAGAATGTCGACGCCGCCAAACTCGCGCTCGGCGTAGGCGACCATGTCGGCAATCTGTGCCGGGTCGCTGACATCGGCGGGATGATGGCCGACCTTGCCGCCGAACTGAGCGACGTCGGCGATCACCTTCGAGGCGTCGCCGAAGCCATTGAGAATCAGGTTGGCGCCCGCTTTCGCGAGAGTCAGCGCGATGCCCAGGCCGATGCCGCTGGTGGAGCCGGTTACCAACGCTGTCTTGCCGGAAAGAGTGGTCATGAATACCTCACACAATGCCAGTGGCGTAGAAAGTGCCGATCACCACGAAAACCGCGAGGGTCTTGATCAGCGTAATACAGAAAATGTCTTTGTAGGCTTCGCGGTGGGTCAGTCCGGTCACCGCCAGCAACGTGATTACCGCGCCGTTGTGCGGCAGGGTGTCCATGCCGCCGCTGGCCATCGCGGCCACGCGGTGCAGCACTTCCAGCGGAATATTCGCCGCGTGCGCCGCACTGATGAACTGCTCGGACATCGCCGCCAGCGCGATGCTCATGCCGCCCGACGCCGATCCGGTAATGCCGGCGAGCAGCGTCACGGTGATCGCTTCGTTGACCAACGGATTGGGAATCTGCTTGAGCCAGTCGGCCAGCACCAAAAAGCCCGGCAGCGAAGCGATTACCGCACCAAAGCCGTATTCAGACGCGGTGTTCATGGCTGCGAGCAACGCACCGCTGACCGCGCTTTTGCTGCCTTCGGCGAGCTTGCTTTTGATCGCCTTGAAACCGAACGCCAGGACCATGAGGATGCCGACCAGTAACGCCGCCTGCACCGCCCAGATCGCCGTGAGCTTGGCGATTTCGGTAGTGACCGGCGCGGCCATGCCCGGCAGCGCGAGGCTGTGGGTCTTGCCGTACCACTGCGGAATCCATTGGGTGAACAGCAGGTTCATGATGCCCACCGCCAGCAAAGGTGACAGCGCAATCCACGGGTTGGGCAGCTTCAGGTCTTCGGCGGTTTCCGGTTCGTTGCGCAGTTCAGTGCCGTAACCTTCGCCGGCACGTTGCGCCTTGTTGCGTTGGCGCTGCAGAAACAGCATGCCGGCGCAGAACACGAAAATCGTGCCGATCACCCCCAGCCACGGCGCCGCCCATGCGGTGGTGTTGAAGAAGGTGCTGGGGATGATGTTCTGGATCTGCGGCGTGCCGGGCAGGGCGTCCATGGTGAACGAGAATGCGCCGAGGGCAATGGTCGCCGGGATCAGGCGTTTGGGAATATTGCTCTGGCGGAACATCTCCGCTGCAAACGGGTAAACAGCGAAGACGACGACGAACAACGACACGCCGCCATAAGTGAGCAGGGCGCAGACCAGCACGATCACCAGCATCGCTTGTTTGGTGCCAAGCAGGCGAATCGCAGCGGCGACGATCGAGCGTGAGAAGCCGGACAGTTCGATGAGCTTGCCGAACACCGCGCCGAGCAGGAATACCGGGAAATAGAGCTTGATGAAACCGACCATCTTGTCCATGAACACCCCGGTGAAAGCAGGGGCAACGGCGGACGGATCGGTGAGCAGGACCGCGCCGAGGGCGGCGATCGGGGCAAAGAGGATGACGCTGTAGCCACGGTAGGCGGCGAGCATCAGCAGCGTCAGGGCTGCCAAGGCAATGATCACACTCATGGTGTGTCTCTCCAGGATTGTTATTTTTGTGGGTGGAACGGTTGTGGAGAGGTGTTAGCGATTACTGTGCCAAATACCTAACATGTTGATATCTATAGATATTTCATGAAGGGGTGGAATAGTGCCGAAGAATTTGTCTCCTTTGTGAGACCGAAAAGATCGCAGCCTTCGGCAGCTCCTACAAGGAAATACGCATCTACCCTGTAGGAGCTGCCGAAGGCTGCAATCTTTTGATTTTAAAAAAACCTATCCAAGATATGAGATCAGTGTCTCTTTATGTAGACTCAACGATTCCCAGCGCAGCCATTTTCTTGTACAGCGTCGACCGCCCCAGCCCCAGCCGAACCGCCGCCTCTGGCACTTTTCCCGCGCATTGCGCCAGGGTCGACTCGATCAACTGCCGATCAAACCGCGCCCGCGCCTGTGCAAATGTCTCCCCAGCGGAGGCTTGCATGCTCGGCTCGGACGTTCGCTCAACCGGAGTAAACGTGCCAATCGCGCCGCGAATATCCTGCTCGGTCAGCATCAGATCATCACTGAGCAACGCCGCCCGCTCCAGCACATTGCGCAACTCACGGATGTTGCCCGGCCAGGCATGCTGGCCGAGCAACGCCAGCGCATCGCGGTGCAGTTCATGCTGGCTGCGCAGTTCTTCGAGAATCGCCTCGCTCAGCGCCGGCAGATCATCGAGGCGTTCACGCAGCGGCGGCACCTGGATCGGCAGTACGTTGAGGCGGTAGTACAAATCGGCGCGAAATTCGCCGCGCTTGATCGCCGCCTGCAAATCCGTCGACGTCGCGGCGATTACCCGCACATCGCTCTGAATCACTTCATTGGAGCCGACCGGCTCGAACTCCTTTTCCTGCAACACGCGCAGCAGTTTGCTTTGCAGCGGCAGCGGCATATCGCCGATCTCATCGAGAAACAGCGTGCCACCCTGAGCGATTTGTAATTTACCGGTGCGGCCCTTGCGGTCAGCGCCGGTAAAGGCGCCGGGTGCCGTGCCAAAGAACTCGGCTTCCAGCAGCGCCTCGGGAATTGCCGCGCTGTTGATGCTGACGAAGGCTTTGTGTGCGCGTGGTGAGGCGCTGTGGATCGCTTGAGCAAGCAACTCTTTACCGGTGCCGGTTTCCCCCAGCAGCAGAACCGGCGAATCAGCACTGGCACTGCGCCGCGCACGGCGTTTGACTTCAAGGCTGGCAGCGCTGGTACCGATGAAGTGGGCGAAGTTGTATTTGGTCTGCCGCGCACGCAGTAGCGAGCGGGTCGAGGCCAGTTCCTCCTGCATGCTCAGGTAACGCTTGAGCATCGGCGACAGCGTGCGCAACTCGTCGAACAGAGCGAAACCGATGGCGCCGATCACGCTGCCGGCGTCGTCGTGGATCGGCAGGCGCATCACCACCAGCGGTTCCTTTGGCGTGTCCTGCATATCCAGCAGAATCGGCCGACCGGTGCGTACCACCTCGCGCAGCAGGCTGCCGGGGATCACGCTTTCGCAGGGTTTGCCGATAGCGCCTGCCGCTGAGTCGAGACCGAAGCGCCGGGCGTAGCGTTCGTTCATCCAGACGATATTCGCATCGCGGTCAACAATCACCGTGCCTTCGCTGGATTGCTCGATGATCTCGAACAGCGAACGGATCGCCAGGGTGCGTACCCGTTGGTAGTCCTTGAGGCTTTCGGTGGTGTTCATGGAGGCTGGTCCTGATTGTTTGTTGCCAGTGACGGCCCGTTCGCGAGCAGGCTCGCTCCCACAGGGGCCTGCATTCAAATGTGGGAGCGAGCCTGCTCGCGAATGCCGCGCCGCGAATTAACAGAAAAAACCTACCCCGGATGCGCCGCCGCCAACAGCTCTTTGGTGTAGGGATGCTGCGGGTTGTCAAACACGTCGTGACTGGCACCACGCTCGACCACCTGACCGTCCTTGATCACGATCATGTCGTGTGCCAACGCGCGCACCACCGCCAGATCATGGCTGATAAACAGGTAGGTCAAACCATATTTTTCCTGCAAATCACGGAGCAGGGCGACCACTTGTTTCTGTACGGTGCGGTCGAGGGCCGAGGTCGGCTCATCAAGCAGAATCAGCGCCGGCTTAAGCACGAGCGCCCGGGCGATGGCGATGCGCTGGCGCTGGCCGCCGGAAAATTCATGCGGGTAGCGATGGCGGCTTTCCGGGTCGAGGCCGACTTCCTTGAGCACGCGAATCACTTGCTCATCACATTCGTTAGCGGTCGACTCGCAATGCACTTCCAAACCTTCGCTGATGATCTGCGCCACCGACATGCGCGGGCTGAGGCTGCCAAACGGGTCCTGAAACACCACCTGCATCTGCCGCCGCCACGGCCGCAGCTGCTTTTGATTGAGGCCATCCAGCGCTTCGCCCTGAAAACGAATGCTGCCCTCGGAGTCCAGCAAACGCAGGATCGCCTGACCCAGCGTCGACTTGCCCGAACCAGACTCGCCAACAATGCCCAAGGTCTTGCCGCGCTGAATATTCAGACTGATGCCATCGACAGCGCGCAGGTACTGCTTGCGCCTGAACAACCCGCCGCCGACCTGGAAATCGACGCGCAGGTCAGCGACCTCCAGCACATTTTCGCGTTCGTCACGGGGCAGGGCTTCACCTTCCGGCTCTGCGTTCAACAGCACGCAGCTGTAAGGGTGTTTGGGTTCGGTAAACAGGGTTTCGCAGGGTGCCTGCTCGACGATCTCGCCAGCCTTCATCACGCACACCCGCTGCGCGATGCTGCGCACCAGATTGAGGTCATGACTGATCAGCAGCAGCGACATGCCGAGCCGCTGTTGCAAGGATTTGAGCAGCAAGAGAATCTTGCGCTGCACGGTGACATCCAGCGCCGTGGTCGGCTCGTCGGCAATCAACAACTCCGGTTCGCAGGCCAGGGCCATGGCGATCATCACCCGTTGCCGTTGCCCGCCAGAGAGCTGATGCGGATAGGCTTTCAGGCGTTCCTTGGGCTTTTGAATGCCGACCAGTCCGAGCAATTCGAGAATGCGCTGCTGCGCTTGCTTGCCGCCGAGGCCGCGGTGCAGCAACAGGGTCTCGCCGATCTGCTTTTCGATGGTGTGCAGCGGATTGAGCGAAGTCATCGGCTCCTGAAAGATCATGGCGATGCGATTGCCGCGCAGTTCTCGCAAGACCTTCGGATCAGCACCGAGCAACTCCTGCCCGCGATAGCGGATGCTGCCACGGGTTTGCGCCTCACTCTCAGGCAGCAGTTGCAGGATCGAATGCGCGGTCACCGATTTCCCCGAGCCCGATTCGCCGACCAGCGCCAGGCACTCACCGGGGCGGATATCCAGGCACAGGTCACGCACCACAGTCTGACCATGGAAGGCGACATTGAGGTTGCGGATTTCAATCAGGTTTTCAGTCATGGTCACGCTTCAGGATCGAGGGTCAAAAGCGTCACGTAACGCTTCGCCGATGAATACCAACAAGGAGAGGATCAGCGCCAGGGTAAAGAACGCGGTCAACCCGAGCCACGGTGCTTGCAGGTTCTGCTTGCCCTGACCGATCAGTTCACCCAGCGAAGCGCTGCCGGCCGGCATGCCGAAGCCGAGGAAATCCAGCGCGGTCAACGTCGAAATCGCGCCGGTCAGAATGAACGGCAGGTAGCTCAGCGTCGCGTTCATTGCGTTGGGCAGAATGTGCCGGAAGATCACCTTGCGGTCAGTCAGGCCCAGGGCGCGCGCGGCTTTGACGTATTCCAGATTGCGCCCGCGCAGGAACTCGGCGCGCACCACGTCCACCAGCGCCAACCAGGAAAACAGCGCCATGATCCCCAGCAGCCACCAGAAATTCGGCTCGACGAACCCGGAAAGGATGATCAGCAGATACAACACCGGCAGCCCCGACCAGACTTCCAGCACGCGCTGTCCGAGCAGGTCGACCCAGCCACCGTAATAGCCCTGCAACGCGCCGGCGGCGATACCGATCAGCGCGCTGACAAAGGTCAGCATCAAGGCAAACAGAATCGACACCCGGGCACCAAAGATGACCCGCGCCAGCACGTCGCGCGCCTGATCGTCGGTGCCCAGCCAATTGACCGAAGTCGGCGGACTCGGCGCCGGTTTGTTCAGGTCATAGTTGGGCGTGTCGTCGCTGAACGGAATCGGCGGGAACAGCAACCAGCCGCCGTCCTTGCGAATCAGATTCTGCACGTACTCGCTGCGGTAATCGGCCTGGAACGGCAGTTGCCCGCCGAACTCCTGTTCGGTATGGCGCTTGAACACCGGGAAGTACCATTGGCCCTGATAACTGACCATCAACGGTTTGTCGTTGGCGATCAATTCGCCACCCAGCGTCAGCAGGAACAGGCCGATGAACAGCCACAGCGACCACCAGCCACGACGGTTTTTCTTGAAGCGTTCGAAACGGCGACGACCCAAAGGCGAGAGCTTGAACATCAGGCATTCCTCGCGGCAAAGTCGATACGCGGGTCGACCAGGGTGTAGCAGAGGTCGCCGATCAGTTTTATCAGCAGGCCGAACAGCGTGAAGATGAACAGCGAACCGAACACCACCGGATAGTCCCGCGATACCGCTGCTTCGTAACTCATGCGCCCAAGGCCATCGAGGGAGAAGATCACTTCGATCAGCAGTGAGCCGGCGAAGAACACACTGATAAACGCCTGAGGTATGCCCGAGACCACCAACAGCATGGCGTTGCGAAACACGTGTCCGTACAGCACGCGGCGTTCGCTCAAGCCTTTGGCGCGGGCCGTTACTACGTACTGTCGGGTGATTTCATTGAGGAACGAGTTTTTTGTAAGGATCGTCAGAGTCGCGAATCCACCGATCACCAGCGCGGTGACCGGCAGCACCAGATGCCAGAAGTAGTCGGCAATCTTGCCCAGCGTCGATAGCGATTCGAAGTTGTCCGAAACCAGCCCGCGCACCGGAAACCAGTTCAACGAAGTACCGCCGGCGAATACCACGATCAGGAACATCGCGAACAGAAACGCCGGCATGGCGTAACCGATGATGATCGCCGTGCTGCTCCAGATGTCGAAATGGCTGCCGTGGTGCACAGCCTTGCGGATGCCCAGCGGGATCGACACCAGATAAGTGATCAGTGTCGCCCACAGTCCGAGCGAAATGGTCACCGGCATCTTTTCCAGAATCAGGTCGGTGACTGTCGCGCCACGGAAGAAGCTCTTGCCGAAGTCCAGTTGCGCGTAATTCTTCAGCATCAGCCACAGACGCTCGTGGGCCGGTTTGTCGAAACCGTACTGTTTCTCGATGTCCTTGATCAGTTGCGGGTCGAGACCACGGCTGGCGCGCGAAGCGTTGCTTGATGTCTCGCTGGCACCACCGCCGACACTGGCGCCGCCAATGCCTTGCAAATGGGCGATGGCTTGTTCCACTGGTCCGCCTGGCGCGGCTTGGATGATGACGAAATTGACCAGCAGGATGATCACCAGCGTCGGAATGATCAGCAGCAGGCGCCGCAGTATGTAACCCCACATCAGTGCGGCCCTCCGGGTCTGCCGCGACTGATTTTCTCAGCGGTCATCTGCTGATTGGTCAGTGGCGTGCGGCTGATTTCCCACCAGCTCTCGATGGCTTCGTCATTGCTCGCCTGCACCGTGGGAATGCCGAAGCGGTTCCACCACACGGTCGAGGTGCCCGGCGGGTAATAGTTGGGAATCCAGTAGTAATTCCATTGCAGCACCCGGTCCAGCGCATGGGCGTAGTGCAACATGTCCGATTGGGTCGAAGCGCGGATCAGGCCGTTGATCAAGGTATCGACCGCCGGGTTTTTCAACACCATGTAATTGTTTGCCCCGGGATCGTTGGCCGCTGCCGAGCCGAAATAGTTGAGCAACTCACCGCCCGGAGAAGTGGTAACGGGGTAGCCGGTGACGATCATGTCGTAGTCGCGACTCATCAGGCGATTGACGTATTGCGAGGCGTCGATGCGACGGATATTCAGCTCGATGCCGATCTGCTTCAGCGTGCGCTTGTAGGGCAACAGCAGGCGGTCCATGCCGTTCTGGCTGACCAGAAAAGTGAAGCTCAGCGGCTCGCCGGCGCCGTTGACCAGTTGATCGCCATCCGGTTTCCAGCCGGCCTGCTCAAGCAGTTGCAGGGCTTGCAACTGCTTGTCACGGATGATGCCGCTGCCGTCGGTCTTCGGCGCCTCGAAGACTTTGCTGAACACTTCCTCAGGCACCTGACCGCGCAGCGGTTCGAGAATCTTCAGCTCTTGAGCGTCGGGCAACTGCCGGGCGGCGAGATCGGTATTGGAAAAGTAGCTCTGCTGGCGGATATAGACGTTGCGCATCATCTGCCGGTTGCTCCATTCGAAGTCCCAGAGCATCGCCAGCGCCTGGCGCACGCGACGGTCCTGAAACATCGGCTTTTGCAGGTTGAATACAAAACCCTGGGCCGATTGCGGCGCTTCAGTGGCGAGGTGGGCCTTCTGTAAACGGCCATCGCTGAGGGCGGGACTGTCGTAGCCGATCGAATAGCCGGTCGCGGAAAACTCGCGGTTGTAGTCATAGGCACCGCCACGCAGCACCTGACGGGCGACGTCGGTGTCGCCGAAGTACTCGATACTGAAATGGTCGAAGTTGTACAGGCCGCGACTGACCGGCAGGTCCTTGCCCCACCAGTCGCCATTGCGTTCGAAAGTGATGCTGCGCCCGGAGTCGACCTTGCCAACCCGGTACGGCCCGCTGCCCAGCGGCGGTTCATAACCACCGCCGCCGGCGAAATCGCGACTCTTCCACCAGTGTTCGGGGAACACCGGCAGGGTCGCGATATCCAGGGGCAGGGTGCGGTTTTCGTTACTTTTGAAGTCGAAGCGCACGGTCAGTGGTGCCTCGATTTCGACGCCTTGGACGTCGGCAAACTGGGTGCGATAACGCAGGCTGCCCTGGGTCATCAGCAGGTTGTAGGTGTAGCGAACGTCTTCGGCAGTGATCGGTTTGCCATCGGCAAAGCGCGCCTTCGGGTTGATGAAAAAGCGCAGCGACAGACCGTCTTCAGAGCGTTCCATTTTCTCCGCCACCAGACCGTACACCGTGTAGGGCTCATCCAGCGAGCGCTGGGCCAGCGGCGAATACAGCAGGCCGTCGATCTGCGTGACGCCGATGCCTTTGTCTATATAGGGCAGCAGATGATCGAAGTGGCCGATTTCGATTGCCGAGCGCCGCATCGTCCCACCCTTCGGCGCCTGCGGATTGGTGTAGTCGAAATGGCCGAAGCCGGCGGGGTATTTGGCCGGTTCGCCGTAAACGGTCAGTGCGTGTTGCGGGGCAGCGGTCGCACCGGCGGCACCCGTGAGCAGGGCGAGGGCGGTGAGCATCAGTGTGGGAAAAACCAGTCGCATCGTCAGCCTTGGAACGCAAAATCGATAAGCGCAAGTTGTACGCGAGCGGCGCGCCACTCGCCAGCCGTATATGTAACCGAAACACAACGGCCCACCAAAGGGTGGGCCGTTGTCAGCAACAGGACGACGAATCAGTCCTGACGGCTGGTGACTTCCAGCAGGTGGTAACCGAACTGGGTCTTCACCGGGCCTTGCACGACGTTGATCGGCGCGCTGAACACCACGGTGTCGAATTCCTTGACCATCTGGCCTGGACCGAACGAACCCAGGTCACCGCCCTGACGGCTGGATGGGCAGCTGGAGTTGGCTTTGGCTACATCAGCAAAATCGGCGCCGGCTTCGATCTGAGCCTTGAGTTCGTTGCACTTGTCTTCGCTGGAAACCAGGATGTGGCGGGCAGTGGCTTTGGCCATGGGGAATTCTCCGAACTGTTTCAATAAAAGGTGGAGCGTACCGGAATCAGTCGGTGAATTCTCGGCAAAGTTCCATTCTGATTTCCTGACTCTACTCAAAGATCCGCCGCACGCAGGCGCTGGGCATGCTCGACGTACAGCTCGATAGGGTCCGGCGAAGACGCGGTTACGCCCGGGCTGCGCCGCAAGCTCGCCAGGTGATCCATTGGATAATCAGAGCGGATCACTTGGCCGAGATGGCTACTGAAGCGTCCGACGAAGCCGTCATTCTGCTGGGGTTCGGTGGTGAAATATTGCGACAGGACCCGGCAGGTTGCTTGAACCGGATCCAGCGCCGGCAGCCTGGATTGCGCAACAACCCCGCTCCACGAGTAATAGCGCACGCCGTTGACTTGCTCCGGGCCGTGACCGCCCCAGGTGTGTGGCAGGCCTTGTGGGAATTTGTCATTGAATTGACCGACGCCGACGGTGGTCAGTGCGTTGAGAGCAGCCACCGCATTCTGTGGCAGTGCCACGCTGCCACTGAGCAGCGACAACAAATCGGCAAATTGCGTCGCCACGTTTTGTGCAACGACCTCCGGCAGCTTGCCCGGGACCAGTGCCTTGCGCAGGAAGTCGGCGAGCTCCGAACCATGGTTCGGACCACTGACGGAGGTGACTGAAGCGACGACGTTTGGTGCAAGCGCTGCCGCATAGCGTGCAGCGAGTGCACCTTGACTGTGTCCTATAAGGTTGACTTTCTTCGCGCCTGTGCCTCGCAGCACGCAGGCCATCTGTGACAGCAATTGCTCACCCCGCATTTCATTGTCATGGGTGGCCGAAAGGTGTGGAACAAACAATCGACAGCCAGCCGCTTTCAGAGCGGATTTGACGTCATGGAACAGCTCGAAATGACCGATACGCTCGAACCCGAACAGACCGTGGACCAACAGGATGGGATAACGAGTTGTAGCATTCCGTTGCATGTTCTTACCTTTTTCGTAGAAGTTCATCGGGAAATCACCGAGCCACTCTAAAACACCCCTGTCGCTGAGGAAGTACGAAGAGGCTTCGCGTTGTGTTTGAAAATGGACTACGAGGCGTACGAAATTTCGGAGAGCTGTGAAATCCGAATCGGAAGTTCAGTGGGTCGTTTGTCGGCATAACCGCGTGAGTTCTGCTGTTGCCTACTATGCGAGTAGCGCTTGCGCCGTCGTCGCGGTGTATTCGGCTGACATCAAGAACATTCAAAGAAGTCCTCAATGTAGATGTCAGTGTCGCCATTCGGGGCGGCACGTTTTCCAGGGAGTGGAAACGAAAATGAATAGCCATGAAGTCGAGTTTTGCTGGCGGATGCGTCAGCCGATGGTTGCCGAAGTGTCCATCGAAACTCTTGTCGCGCCGATGATTGACGGGCTCAGTGGGAGCGTGTTGGATCCTTCACTGGTCAAAGCCATCGTTCGCATTTCTCCTTATGCCAACATGAGCTGCGGCGATCAGTTGACGCTGTATTGGGAGGGGCTGGATATCGAAGGCTTCACCTATCAATACGAGAGTGTTCGATTCATCAGCCAGGCTCAGGTCGGCAGGGACGTAATCTTCGTCATCAAGGCCATGCATGTGGCTGCGCTGGACGGGGGCTCGCTGGAGGTTTACTGGACACTGCAAAGTGCGTCCGCGCCCAAGGCAGTGGAATCTGCACGCCTGCAACTGTCTGTGGGCGATATACGCACGCAATTGTTGGCGCCACAGATCGAAGGCTCGGTAAACGGAGCGCTGGAGCCATCGCGAGTGGCAGAAGGCACCCTGGTGACTCTGCAGCCTTACGCGAGGATGTCGGCGGGTGATCGGGTGATGTTGTCCTGGCACGGCGATACCTCGCCCGAGATCTTTACCGACTCATTGAACGTGGAGGCCTACTCCGTCGCGCAATGCCTGTCGTTCTGGGTGCCGGGGAGCTACATCGAAGCTCACCGAGGTGGTGAAGTGGTCGTCGCCTACCGTGTCGAACAGCGCTGTGGAACGGTTCGAGCGTCCGAGCCTGCCACGGTTTTCCTCGGGCCTGCAGTGCGTGCGCAATTGCCTGCGCCGGATGTCGTTGAGGCAGTTGAAAACGTGTTGTCACTGAAGGATTCGGTCGACGGCGTTTCCGTTCTCATCGAAGGGGCGCAGGTGCAAGAGGATGAGTTGGTCTATCTCAAGTGTGACGGTGAGTTCTTCAGTCACCGGGATGATCTTGAAATTACGCGGGAGACGGCTGGTCAAGCGGTGTGTTTCATCGTCCCTCACCGGTTCTGGCGTGAGCATCACGGCACAACGGTGCAGATCGCCTACACCGTGGAGCGTCTGGACGATGTCAGTCAGCAATCCCCCGTTAGGCAAATCAGCGTGGAGGCTTTGCCAGTGAATGCCGGCCCTCCGCGCTTTGAATGAGCGGGAGGGCGGTTCGATCAACGTTCGGCTTGCGCGACGCGTCGTGCGGCATCGGTCAGCAATCGCTCAGTTGCATCGAAGCCGAGGCAGCCGTCGGTGATCGATACGCCGTAGCGCAGAGAGCTGCTCAGCGACTGGCAGCCTTCGAACAGATGGGATTCGAGCATCATGCCGATCAGCGAGTGGTTTCCACGCAGGCGTTGTTCAAGGACGTCATTGAACACCGCTGGCTGGCGCAGTGGATCCTTGCCGCTGTTGGCATGGCTGCAATCGACCATGATCCTGCTGGGGATCTTCAGTCTGCTGAGCTCGGCGCTGATGTTGGCCACGCTGGTTGCATCGTAGTTCGGCCCTTGATGGCCACCGCGCAGCACGATGTGGGTGTCAGCGTTGCCGGCTGTCTGCACGATCGCCGGATGCCCTTGGCTGTCGACGCCGAAGTGCCGATGCGGATGGGCTGCCGAGCGCATGGCGTCGACAGCAACGGCGGCGCCGCCGTCGGTGCCGTTCTTGAAGCCCACCGGCATGTTCAGGCCGCTGGCCATTTCGCGGTGGATTTGCGATTCGGTGGTGCGGGCACCAATGGCCACCCAGCTCAGCAGGTCATCAAAGTAGTTGGCGGCCATGGGTTGCAGGAGTTCGGTAGCGACCGGTAGTCCGAGCCGGATCATTTCCAGCATCAGTTCGCGCGACAGCGTCAGACCGGCTGCCATATCGTCAGTGCCGTCCAGATGCGGATCGTAGGCCAGACCTTTCCAGCCGATCGTCGTTCGCGGCTTTTCGACGTAGGCACGCATGACCAGCAGCATTTCACTGCTGACATCTTCGGCCAGTCGAGCGAGTTTGCTGGCGTATTCGATTGCTGACTGCGGATCATGGATGGAGCAGGGGCCAACGATGACCAGCAGGCGCGGGTCTTCACCGTCGAGGATGGCGCGCACCGCCTGGCGATGGGCATTGACCTGCTGATGCAGGGAGTGGCTGAGCGGTAATTGCTGTTTGAGCTGCAACGAGCTGGGCAGGCGCAGGGTCAGCGCTTCGTTGGCAGAATCGAGGGTGGACAGTGGCAAAGCGGAAACTGAAGAGTTCATGTTCGGTCTTCCTGGGCGGATGGCGGGTTTTTCCCGCGCACTCGGCCCTACTGGGGTGTTCGACAAATGGCCGTACTGGCTAGGCGTGTGTGTTTGCCACCTGTAGGTGACCGATCGGAGGCGGCAGGCTGTCCCGAGCGGAGGCTGGTAAATCGCCAGGCGCTAAAGCTGTCGTAACGGTAATAAGTGGCGTAGTTCATGGTGGAATCCTCGAAATGTGGTGTGTCGCTGAAAGTAATGGGCCTGAAAAAACAAAACCCCCGGTCGGGAGGCCGACCGGGGGTTGAGAAATCTCTGGTAGGCGACCCGTTATCATGGGCGCCGTTTGGGTATCAGGCGCGCCAGTGGCTAAACCAATACCCAAAATAAAAGTTGTCTGGAGCGCAGGCGTCGTTCACCCACGCAGCCGCAATCGAGCGCGAGGCGCTGGCGATGCAAGACTGTGAAGGGGCGTTGAACATGGTCTGTCTCCGATGAATACGCCGAGCTTACTCGACGCTGATACGCGTCAGCAATCAGAAAATGCTATTGCGTGCCGAGCGAAACGGCTATCACTGGTAAACGATCTGGTTAAAGTACATTTTTACGATTGGAGAGAGCTGAATGAGTTATCGAATTCGGCATGCCACCCATGATGATCTTGCTTTTGCGCGGGATCTGACCTGTCGCAACATGCTGCGCTATTACATTGACCACGATCTGTTGTGGCAGGACGAGGCATTCGACGCAGGCTGGCAGCATCGTGAGAACTGGATGATCCTTCAGGATGAACTGCTGATCGGCTTTGTCAGTCTGAGCCAGGATGCCCGAGCGCTGTACATACGCGAATTGCAGATTGATCATCCGTGGCAAGGGCAGGGCGCCGGGTCCTGGGCCATTGATCAAGTGATCGAGATGGCTCGGCAGGCAAGGCGACCGGCACTGCGGCTGACAGTGTTTGACAATAACCCGGCGCAAAAACTGTATGCATCTAAAGGACTGCACATCGTGGGCAGGGATGAGTATTTCCTCAGAATGCAGCTCGATTTGAGTACAGCTGTGCTCTGAAACCCACAGCCGGCAAGCCCTGAATGACGAATTGAAACTTTTTAAATGCGGCTTTCCGCTAGGTCTGTCTGGCACTTTTTGCTAAGGTGTCCGGCATCCCAATAAGACCATATCGCGAGGTGTCTGCTTGATTAGGGTGCTAGTGGTCGACGACCATGATCTCGTTCGCACAGGCATTACACGAATGCTGGCCGATATCGATGGCCTGCAGGTGGTGGGTCAGGCCGAGTCAGGTGAAGAGTCCCTGATCAAAGCCCGTGAATTGAAGCCTGACGTAGTGCTCATGGACGTCAAGATGCCCGGCATCGGCGGCCTCGAAGCCACACGAAAACTGCTGCGCAGCCACCCGGACATCAAGGTGGTTGCGGTTACGGTGTGCGAGGAAGACCCTTTCCCGACGCGTTTGCTGCAGGCCGGCGCCGCGGGTTACCTGACCAAGGGGGCGGGTCTGCCGGAAATGGTTCAGGCCATTCGGCTGGTTTTCGCCGGACAGCGTTACATCAGTCCGCAGATCGCTCAGCAGTTGGCGATCAAATCATTTCAGCCAACCAATGATTCGCCGTTCGATGCCTTGTCGGAGCGGGAAATCCAGATTGCCTTGATGATTGTCGGCTGCCAGAAGGTCCAGATCATTTCCGACAAGTTGTGCCTGTCGCCGAAAACCGTGAACACCTACCGCTACCGCATTTTCGAGAAGCTTTCGATCAGCAGCGACGTCGAGCTGACACTGCTCGCGGTGCGTCACGGCATGGTGGATGCCAGCGCCTGACCATGACCGAGACATTTGATTCCAGTGCTTTCCTGTCGACCGTCAGCGGTCGCCCGGGCGTCTATCGCATGTTCGACAGCGAGGCGCGCCTGCTGTATGTCGGCAAAGCGAAAAACCTGAAGAAACGTCTGGCGAGCTACTTTCGCAAGACCGGGCTGGCGCCGAAAACGGCTGCACTGGTAGGGCGTATCGCTCAGGTCGAAACGACCATCACCGCCAACGAAACCGAAGCGCTGCTGCTGGAACAGACGCTGATCAAGGAGTGGCGCCCGCCGTACAACATCCTGCTGCGCGACGATAAGTCCTATCCGTACGTGTTTCTCTCCGACGGACAGTTTCCGCGCCTGAGCATCCATCGCGGCGCCAAAAAGGCCAAGGGCAAGTATTTCGGCCCCTATCCGAGTGCCGGCGCCATTCGCGAAAGCCTGAGCATCCTGCAAAAGACCTTTTTCGTCCGTCAGTGCGAGGACAGCTATTACAAGAACCGCACCCGTCCGTGCCTTCAGTACCAGATCAAACGCTGCAAGGCACCATGCGTGGGCCTGGTCGAGCCTGACGTCTACGCCGAAGACGTGCGCCACTCGGTAATGTTCCTCGAAGGTCGCAGCCACGCGCTGACTAACGAGCTGTCCACCGCGATGGAAGAGGCAGCGATCAATCTCGAATTCGAACGCGCGGCCGAATTGCGTGACCAGATCGCCTTGCTGCGCCGGGTGCAGGACCAGCAAAGCATGGAAGGCGGAACCGGCGATATCGACGTTATTGCCGCATTCGTCAACCCCGGCGGCGCCTGTGTCCACCTGATCAGTGTGCGCGGCGGGCGCGTGCTGGGCAGCAAGAATTTCTTCCCGCAGGTCGGCATTGAGGAAGACGTTTCCGAGGTCATGGCAGCGTTCCTCGGTCAGTACTACATCAGCAGCCCCGAACGCGATCTGCCGAGCGAACTGATCGTCAACGTGGTTCACGAAGACTTCCCGGCGTTGATCGAAGGGATTCACACATTGCGCGGCCGTGAGTTGGCCATCAGTCATCGGGTGCGCGGCACCCGTGCGCGCTGGCAGCAACTGGCCGTGACCAACGCTGAGCAAGCGTTGGGCGCGCGTCTGGCCAACCGTCAGCACACCGCCGCGCGATTCGACGCGCTGGCCGAAGTGCTGAATCTGGATGAACCGCCGCAACGCCTGGAATGCTATGACATCAGTCATTCCAGCGGCGAAGCCACGGTGGCTTCCTGTGTGGTGTTCGGGCCGGAAGGCGCGATCAAGTCGGATTACCGCCGCTACAACATCGAAGGCGTCACCGCCGGCGACGACTACGCGGCCATGCACCAGGCGTTGACCCGCCGGTTCAGCAAACTCAAGGACGGCGAGGGCAAGTTGCCGGACATCCTGTTGGTCGACGGTGGCAAAGGCCAATTGTCGATGGCCCGTGATGTGCTGAACGAACTGGCCGTACCGGATCTGATTCTTTTGGGCGTGGCCAAGGGCGCCACGCGCAAGGCCGGTTTCGAAACGTTGTATCTGAATGATGCAGCGCACGAGTTCACCTTGCGCGGCGATTCGCCCGCCTTGCACTTGATTCAGCAGATCCGCGATGAGGCGCACCGCTTCGCAATTACGGGGCATCGCGCTCGTCGCGGCAAGACCCGCCGAACCTCAACGCTGGAAGGCGTGGCAGGGGTAGGGCCGACACGTCGCCGTGACCTGTTGAAACATTTTGGTGGATTGCAGGAGCTGTCTCGTGCAAGCATCGAAGAGATCGCCAAAGCCCCGGGGATCAGTAAAAAGCTCGCTGAGTCGATTTATGCGAACCTGCATAGTGAGTAGAATGCCCCTTCACCTCGTAGCCAGTTGTGCCGATGAATATCCCTAATCTGATTACCGTTCTACGCGTCCTGCTCATCCCGATCTTTATTTTGCTGTTCTATCTGCCCTACGAGTGGAGTTACATGGCCTCCGCTTCGGTGTTCGCCTTCGCGGCTGCGACCGACTGGCTCGATGGTTACCTGGCGCGCCGACTGGAGCAGAGCACACCGTTCGGGGCGTTTCTCGATCCGGTCGCCGACAAGCTGATGGTCGCTGTTGCCTTGGTCCTGCTGGTGCAGGAACACGGCAATCTCTGGCTCACGCTGCCAGCGGCGGTCATCATCGGTCGCGAGATCGTGATTTCGGCCCTGCGCGAATGGATGGCCGAACTCGGCGCACGAGCGCAGGTGGCCGTTTCCAATCTCGGCAAATGGAAAACCGCTGCGCAAATGCTCGCGTTGGTGATTCTGCTGGCTCATCCAAAGGCATTCAGCTTCTGGGTCGTGCTCGGTTATACGCTGCTGATCGTATCGGCAGGGCTGACCCTGTGGTCGATGGTTCAATACCTTCGCGCCGCCTGGCCGCACCTGAAGACCGATGTCGAAAAGAAATAAAAGTTTTTTGAATCAAGGGGTTGACGGGGCATCTTAATTCTATAGAATGCGCCACACCAAGCGGGAATAGCTCAGTTGGTAGAGCACGACCTTGCCAAGGTCGGGGTCGCGAGTTCGAGTCTCGTTTCCCGCTCCAATTTGTACAGTGTTTGTTGTTGTGCTACTGACAGCAAAGACTTTGAGGCCGAGTAGCAAAATGGTTATGCAGTGGATTGCAAATCCACCTACGCCGGTTCGATTCCGACCTCGGCCTCCACTATCACAAACCCCGTAGATCAATGATCTACGGGGTTTTTTGTTGTCTGCAAAAAAATGTGGTGCTCACCTGTTTGCGGAGGGTCAATCAGTCAAGCACGATCCGGTCTGAATGTGGCTGGCACCTTCCACCGTCAGATTCGAGAAAAAGATGCAGCCAATAAGCCGCGCGAACAGCGTCAATGTCTCTGCGAGATCGGGGTTGTCAAACAGAACAGCCCTCGAGTCCAGAGCACATAAGGCACCCCAGAGTCTCCCGTCCGGCAGAAAAACAGGCGCGCCTGCGTAGCTTTCAATTGAATACTGCTTCACCACTGGACGTGACGAAAGTCGTCCATCCTGGCTGATTTGTGGAAGGAAGAGGGCTTGCGGATTTCGTCGAAACTCACTGCAAAGGGTGGTTTCCAGATCCAGCGTATCGCCGACGTTTATACCCAGTTCGATGGGATCGTATGCCGAACACACGATCCACTCTGTTTCCGTGAATTTTGCGATACCGGCAAAGCGTGTACCGGTCAGACGGGTGACAAGCTGCAGGATATTGGTGGTCGCTTCGATCTCGGCGATCGCCGAGCGCTCCTCTTGGCTTAAAGACGCTTTTAGAACGGTGTCACTCATTTGCATGGAATCAAATCTCCTGATTGCTTGTACATCCCTGAGCTCTGCTCTGGTGACGTTCTGTGCGGCGTGATCGTGGTTGAAGGGGGGCGTGCTGATTACCCTTTGATTATTGATTTCGGCGCCAACCTTTAGCGTAGACATCCCGTCCAGACTTGGGTTGCCTGCTCATAATCTCAATGGATGAATCATCTGTCACCCGTGCATCTACGGTGATAGTGAGCATTTGAATCTTTTGTGTTTATCGCCCCAATTTCCAGTCTGGTTGCTGCGATTTGCCACTAACCTCGGCGTCTACTTCAAGCAAACTCCGTAGCTCCCTGATTTCTGAGGCTTTTTGATTTTTCGCGGTCAGCAATATTTAGTTCTCAAATCACGCACTCCAAACTTGCTTCACCGGGACGTGATGTATATATTCCCCGCTCGGCTTTTCAAGCGGCCATCCTGTCAGGATCGCAACCGCAGGGCTGACGAAGCAACACCGCGCTACCGCCCGAATGGCGAAACTGGTAGACGCATGGGACTTAAAATCCCCCGCTCGTAAGGGCGTGCCGGTTCGATTCCGGCTTCGGGCACCATAAATATCAAGGGCTTGCATGACATATGTCATGCAAGCCCTTATTTTTTGTGCGGTGGAAATGTTTTCCACGCTCCTGACTGGCCATTCCGTCACCGTCTGGTGCCTGGACATCCACTCCTTTCTTCAGCGTCGATTGCATCCATCAGCGAGTAAGCGTTTCCGGGGCCACAACCCACACACTACATGGCATTTTGTACAACAGATGCTCCACGGTGCTGCCAACCAGTCTGCCTATTCCTCGATGGGTGACGCGGCCCATTACGATCACATCGATGTCGTAAGCATCGGCATAGCTGGAAAGCACCTTGGCCGGATCGCCCACAATCATGTGCTGGTTCTCTGCCGGAATGTTGTTACGTTCAGCCAACGCCTGGAAGGCTTCGCCTTGGGCCTCGAACAGTTTCTTGGCTGCGCTGGAAGAAAAGATCGCGGACGCGTTATTGAAGCCGAACTCGGCAGCGCTGATCGATGACAGGTCGTGGGCATAAATCACGTCCAGGCTGCCATTGCAGACACTGGCCAGCCTTGCTGCTTCGCGCAGGATGCGATCGTTGAGGCCCTGGTATTGGCCATCACGATGGAAGGGGTCGACCGCCGCGACGATTCGGCGTGGCAGAGCGTGTTGAACCTGGCTGACAAAATGCAGCGGCACCGGGCATTCGCGCAACAGATGGATGTCCAGCGGGGTGAACATCAGTCGCGACAAAACTGATTCGTGCTCCAGAGCCTTTATAAGGACAGCCATCGGCTGTTCCTTCAAATGAATGAGGATTTCCTTCAAAGGATTGTCCACCCAGACGACCTCGGTGGTGACGGTCACCCCGATCTTGCGCAGCGGCCGGGCCTGGTCTTCGAGCCATTGATGGTGGCGTTCGACATAGCCCAGGCGCATCTGCTCCAGGGCTTGCTCGTTGACCATACCTGCGGTCGCCAGGCCCTCCAGATAATCAAACGCGACAATATGCAGTGCGGCATCGGACGCTTTGGCCAGGGAGGCGGCGCGGTCGAACGCCGGACTGTTTTTCATCAGCGGCGACACGACCAGCATGAAACGCGATTGCTCAGACATGACAGGACTCCCGAGGGTGGTCACCCAGGCATTGCGCTGCATGCCTGGAGTGAGTAGTGGCGCATGCGCTTATCCTGGAGCGAGCCAGCAGGGCGGGGTTGATATTTATCAACCAGACATCAGCGCGTGGTCGTGAGGGGATGTACGGTCGAGCAAGACCACTGATCCTCGGATAGTTGACCATTATCAACTACGACCCTGCCGCCGCGGCTCAAGCTCTGCTCTGCACTCACACGCCGGCGGAGGGAAAGCCATCATGGCCACCATGAAAGCCGCAATATTCGTTGAAAAAAACCGCATCGTGCTCGATGACAAGCCGATTCCCGAGGTCGGGCCGCTGGATGCGTTGATCCGCGTGACCACCACCACCATTTGCGGCACCGACGTGCATATCCTGCGCGGCGAATACCCTGTGGCCAAAGGGCTGACCATCGGCCACGAACCGGTCGGCATTATTGAGCGATTGGGTTCGCAAGTACGTGGATTTGTCGAAGGGCAGCGGGTGATCGCCGGTGCCATCACCCCCAGCGGGCACAGTTACGCGTGCCTGTGTGGCTGCGGCTCGCAGGACGGCCCCGACACCCGGCACGGCTTCAAGGCCATCGGTGGCTGGAAGTTTGGCAACACGATCGACGGTTGCCAGGCCGAGTACGTGTTGGTGCCGGATGCACAGGCCAACCTGTGCCCGATCCCCGATCAGTTGAGCGATGAACAGGTGCTGATGTGCCCGGACATCATGTCCACCGGGTTCTCGGGGGCGGAGCGCGGCGAGATCGCCATCGGCGACGCTGTCGCGGTATTTGCATTGGGCCCGATCGGCCTCTGCGCCGTGGCCGGAGCACGGCTGAAGGGCGCCACCACGATTATCGGTGTCGACGCGGTGGCCGAACGCATGGCCATGGCGCACCGACTGGGCGCGACCCATACCGTCAATTTCAAGGACGGCAATGTGGTGGAACAGATCATGGCGTTGACCGATGGCCGTGGCGTGGATGTGTCCATCGAAGCGCTGGGCACCCAAGGCACGTTCGAGTCGGCATTGCGGGTGCTGCGCCCGGGCGGGCGCTTGTCCAGCCTCGGGGTGTATTCCAGCGATCTGCACATCCCGCTCGGCGCGTTTGCCGCCGGATTGGGCGATTACAGCATTGTTTCCACCCTGTGCCCCGGCGGCAAGGAACGCATGCGTCGCCTGATGGCGGTGGTGCAGAGCGGCGCCGTCGATCTGTCACCGCTGGTGACTCACCGTTTCAGACTGGACGACATCGAGCAGGCCTATGAGTTGTTCGCTCATCAACGCGACGGAGTCATGAAAGTCGCAATCACTCCTTGAAAGCACCTTGGCGTGCCGCTGAAACCGGGGTTTGCATGAACATCAAGATCACTGAAAAACACGCTCCCCACGGCTGGGTCGTGCACATGGATGACTGGGATGTGGGCTTCAGGAGCCTCAAGGCTGCGCAGGAATTTGTCGAGGTGCTTGAGGCCCGTATCAACGCCCCTCACGAGTGGCCGAATGCGTTTGCCCAGCCGTTGCCAGCAAGGCCGGCAACGGCTCGCCGCATCAGCGCAAGTGTTGAATGCTCGCCATAAGCCGAGCAGGGTGCGCAAACCCTGCGGGACGCTACCCATGAATGAGGTTTTTGATCTGTCCGGCGCCGCTGCGGCGTTGGGGATCGGCATGCTCATCGGTCTTGAGCGTGAACGGCACAAGGGCACTGGCGATGCGCGACACTGCGCCGGCTTGCGCACGTTCGCCATTACCGCACTGTTGGGATATGTCGCGCTACAGGTCGGCGGTGGCCTGCTGCTGGGGATCATCGCTGTCTGTGTCACGTTGCTGACCAGCGTCGCCTACTGGCGCAGTCAGAGCGACGATCCCGGGGTGACCAGCGAGGTGGCGTTGACCGCAGTGCTGGTCCTGGGCGCGTTGTGCGCAACCGCGCCGGCGCTGGCCATTGCCCTTGGCGTGGTGATCGCGGGCCTTCTGGCGTATCGCCAGGCGCTGCATCACTTTGCCAACAGCCAGTTGTCCGAAACGGAAATGCGTGATGGCCTGATCCTGCTGATCGCAGCGCTGGTGATACTGCCTTTGGCACCGGACCGATATATCGGCCCGTACGCCGCGATCAATCTGCGCACCATTTGTACCGTGACGGTGTTGCTGATGCTGGTCGGCGCGTTCGGCCACATTGCCGTGCGCGCCTTGGGCTCGCGCTATGGCTACGTCATCAGCGCGATTGCATCCGGCTTCGCCTCCAGTACCGTGACGATCGCGACCATGGGCCAACGCCTTGCCCATGAGCCGGGCAATATCCGCATCCTCAGCGCCGCTGCGATTTTCTCCAATCTCGCAACGGTGATACAGGTCGGCCTGATCCTGACGATGGTTGATGCGGATCTGCTGACCAGTTTATGGGCGCCACTGCTCTTCGGCTTGATCGCTACGTTGTTGTACGGCGCCTGCCTGATGTTCCCCGACCCCACACGAGGGAGCCGCAGCAAGCCGGTCGACACGGCAGGGGCGTTCAATCTGAAACTCGCGGTCATCGTGACACTGACGCTTACCGGCATCACATTCGTCTCCTCGGCCATGCTCAGCCACTTTGGTCAGGCAGGCTTGTGGCTGACCGCAATGCTTTCGGGCTTTGCCGATGCGCACTCTGCAACAGCGTCCATCGCCAGTCTGGCCAAGGCAGGCCAGGTTCCTTATGACTCGATAGCGGTGCCAGCGCTGATTGCCGTCAGCAGTAACTCGGTGAGCAAATGCGTGGTGGCGTGGGTCAGCGGCGGCAGGCGTTTCGCTGCCTGCGTGATCCCGGGCCAGGTATTGCTGACCTTGGCCATGTGGGCGGGCAACGTGCTGTTTTGAGCGCAGTCAGTGCTCTTGCTGACAAAGATCAAGCTGCCAATGGCCACAGCATTCACCCTGAAGTCTGTTTCTCCTGGCTGGCCGCATGCCGAGGTATCCCATGTCACAGACTCCGCGTTTACTGTTGATCGCTCCTTCAGCCATGGAGCGCACGCCGGCGTTCGAGCGCGCGGCCGCACTGGCCCAGGCCATGCAATTGCCGTTGCACATCGTGGCCTTCGATTACTTGCAGGCGCTGGCCGTGGCAGGGCTGTTTGCCCCCGAGCAGATCCGCCTCGCCCGCGATGGTTATCTGCGCACCCACCGGCAGTGGCTCGCAGAGCAGGCTTCATTGCTGGCGAGGCATCAGATCATGGTCACCAGCGAAGTGATGTGGGTCCAGGATCCCTTCGCCGAGATCCTGCAGTTCATCAACGAGATGCCGTTGCTATTGATCATCAAGGATGTGCAGCACGAATCCGTGCTGGAGCGTATTTTCTACACCCCGCTGGACTGGCAACTGTTGCGCGATTGCCCGGTGCCGGTGCATCTGGTGACCGACGACACCCATCCGCGCCTGCGCCGTGTCCTGGCCATCGTCGACGTCTTGCGCAGCGAAGAGCAGGACTGCCTGTTCAACGATCAGATCATTGATGCCGCCGCCCAACTCGCCGCGCAGTGCGATGCCGGTCTTGATGTGGTGCATGTTTACGACTGGACGGCGGTTTACGCCACGGACATGGGGTTCGGCGCATTGCCGCTGGCCACCGGGATTCATGAAGCACTGGGCACTGCGCAGCATGAGGCATTTACGGCCTTGGCCGAGCGCCACGGCGTGCCGGTCTCATGCCGGCACTTCATCGAGGGCGCACCGGTGCACAGTATCTGCGGGTTCGCCATCGACAAGCAGATTGACGTCATTGTCATGGGCACAGTGCAGCACCACGGCTTGAGCAAGTTGTTAGGCACCACCGCCGAACAGCTGCTGCATCGGGCACCTTGCAGTGTGTTGGCGATCAAGCCGCAACCCACACTGCAATCCTGAAACACGATCGCCCCGAGGTGCGTCGTTGGCCGACTCACCTCGGGGCGATTCATTTACAGGTCAAGACGATGAATGACCTGGCGTGCGTCGTCCGGATCATTGTGGGTCTCGAAGCCCAGGCTTTTGGCCAGATCGCGCATCGCTGAGTTACTGGCGGCATCGACCGAGTACATCTGGCGGAATCCGTTGCGGCGGACTGCCTTGATCAGATGCTCCATCAGCAACGTGCCCAGCCCCAAGTGCTGCCATTCATCGGCGACCGTCACCGCGCATTCGCATTGATGGGCGCCTGTGCCGGCATAGCGGCTGATGCCGATTTCGATCAACTTGCCGTTCTCGTGAACCAGTGCAATGAAGGCGGTGCGCTGTTTGTTATCGGTGTCCATCAACTGGTCGAGCAGAGCGGTGCCGGGTTCGCTGATCTGGGCGAGAAAACGCATGTGCCTGGATTCGGGCGACAGGCGCTTGATGAAGTCGTATTCGCGCAGGCGATCCTTTTCCGTGAGGGGCCGGATCAATACATGGCGGCCGTCCTTGAGCGCCTCAATCCAGTATTGTCCGGCGACCGCCGCATAAGCGGCCACGGCCTGATCGTTGTGGTCTTTGACGGTGAGCATGGTCATTCTCCATCCGGTTCGAAAGGCTGGCGGACGCTGAAAAAGCGTCCGCTTGCCTTCCTTCTACGCGGTTGCCCACGGCGACATCTGATCTACATCAGACGCCTCTTTCATTGACCCGGGCTTGATGTAAATCAACGCCGGGCAAGGGCGAGAGGGCGCAGTCTTGAAGCCTGCCGGCCCACCGCGCCGGTGCCGAGCGGAGGTGTGTGATGGGCCAATATGAACGTCTGTTGCTGGTCGCCGACCAGACGCTGCATCAATCGGCGGCGATGCTGCGTGCCATCGCGCTGGCCAAGGCGAGCGGGGCGGCGCTGGATGTGCGGGCCTTCGTCGAGCCGGTGCCGATCACCCATCTGTGGGAGGAAAAAATCGATGACGTGGATGCTCAGCGCTATCAGCGGCGCTACCGTCGCTGGGTGGCCGATGAGCTCGAGCAGCTCAGCAACCAGGGGCTGGACGGCACGGTTGATGTGGTCTTCTCCAGCCATCCGCTGCTGGACATCCTCAAGACCGTCCATGTGCTCAAGCCCGACCTGTTGATCAAGGATGTGCGACTGGAACCGGCGCTCAAACGCGTGTTCATCACGCCACTCGATTGCCACCTGCTGCGTGAGTGTCCGATTCCGGTGCATCTGGTCAATCAGATTCGCTATGCGTTGCCGCATCGTTTCGTGGCAGCCGTGGACCCGTTCGATCCGGATACCCAAATCAGTGGCTTGAACGACGTGATCATACGGTCGGCGAACGCTTTGGCGGTGCAATGCGACGTGCCGTTGCACCTGCTCTGCGCCTACGATTTGTCCGCCGCTTTCAACGGCGATGCACCAATGATCAACGGTGGCTGGAACGAAGATTTGGCGAACGAACTGCGTCAGACACTGCATCAGGCTTTTGTCGCCCTTGCCGATCGCCACGGCGTGCCCCCTGAGCGTCGACACTTCGTCATGGGCCATCCAGTGCAGGTCATCAATGAGTTCGTCGAGCAGTACCTGGCCGACGTGGTGGTGATGGGCACGGTTCATCGCGTGGGCATCGAACGCGTGATCGGCAGCACCACCGAGCGCGCATTGTATTCGCTGCCAGGGAGCATTCTGGCCGTGAGGAAAGAGCCTGTGCGGTGAGCATGATCGCAGCGTAGCGAGCCGGCCTGTTCGCTGGCTCGCTAGGGTATTGCATAGATCTTGAACAGCTTCTTGGCCGCATCGCCGGCGCCGCCCAGATGTTTGTCGAACGCCTGTTCAATTTCGCCGGATCGGTACATATCACTCAGCGCAGTGTCGACCAGCAGACGGAAATCCTCATCCTCTCGATCCACTGCCATCGCCGTCGGTGCGTACTCGAAAATCCGCTCCAGCAGCACCAGGTTGCCCGATGGATAATTTCTGGTCAGCAGATGCTTGAGCAGCATGCGTTCAGCAAAGAAGGCATCGGCTTTGCCATTGGCAACCAGATTCAGACCGGCTTCTGCGTTTTCTACGGTGACCAGCGTGGCTACTACACCCAGCAATCGCATCTGCTGTTGTATCCACGTCTCGGTGACACCACCAGCAATGGCGGCATAGGTCTGATTGGCCAGACCACGGTTCACCGTGGCTCGCCATGTTGGCCCGGTATGGGCCACTTTGCCATTCAGCACATTGAGCAAGGTTTCGGACGCATCCTGGCGCACCACAGCCGAGAGGCCAGCGGTGTAAATCGGCACCGAGTAGCTGACGATCCTGCGCCGCGCCAGCGTGGGTGGGGTCGGCGTACAAAGAATGTCGATCCTGCCGGAACTGACGGCGTTCATCTCGTCATTGAGCGAGACCGGCTGGTACTGGATTTTCAACGCCGGCAGATTCAGATCGATCCTGACCCTCTCGGCTATTTTCAGACAGAGATCGATGGCATAGCCGCTGGCTTTATCGGCGGCCTGATCACTGAACGGCATGAAGTCAGGCACGTAGCCAAGGGTGATCGCTTGACTGGCACGGATGCGCTCCAGCGTGTTGCCATGGGTCACTACCGGTAGCAGCGCAAGGACGCAGGCGAGCAGCAGGTGGTGGGCTCTGATCAGTTTCACGTTCATGCGCGCGGTTCCTCGAATTCAGATATCTGTGCTGTACCGAAGACTTCGATCAAGGGTTATCAGGCCGGGGGCCGACAGGCGCAGGGGCAGCGACAAAACGTTTGGCAAGGAAACCGTAAAGCAGGTAGCCGAACACCAGGACCAGGATGCCGCCGAATACCGCGTCCTTGCCGCAGGCATACAGCGCATACAAGGAATAGGCCACGGCAACCACTAACAGCAGGGTATTGCGCGTGTATACGGCGGCGCTGACTCTGGCTTTGTACATCATCACCAGCAGCCCGGTGGCTGCCGTCACATAGGGAATCAGGTTGGTCACCGCGGCGAGGCTGACGAGTTTTCCAAACTGCGCGCTCGCGTTCGGCGAAATGGTCGACAGCGCCATACAGGTCTGCAGGACGCCGCAGACCAGCATCCCGACGATGGGGGCGTTGCGTGCGCTGACCTTGCAGAAAAATTTTGGAAACATGCCCTGATCAGCGGTCACCTTGGCCGTTTGCGCCAATGTGAACTGCCAGCCCAGCAGCGAGCCAACACAGGCCATCACCGCGAGCGCCATGATGATGTTGCCGACCAGGGGATTGAACATGTGCGCATAAACGAGCGCGAAAGGCGCTGACGAGTTGGCCAGTTCGGCGTTGGGAATAATGCCCTGAATGACCGTCGTCGATAGCACATAGACCACCGCTGCCCCCAGTGTCCCGAACAGACAGGCCAGCGGTACGGTGCGCTTGGGGTTTTCCACCGCATCTGAGGCCTGGGCTGCCGACTCCATGCCGAGAAACGCCCAAAGCGTGAGGGGAATCGCTTTGCTGATGGCCTCGGATATTGGCAGTTGGTTCGGGTTCCAGGCGGCGATGATCAGCTCCGGTTTGAACCAGAACCAACCGATGATGCTCAAGCCCGCTACAGGAATGATCACCCCCCACACCGTAACTGCACCAATCCTGCCGGTGATGCCTGGGCCGCCGAAATTCGCCACGGTGGTCAGCCAGAGCAGGCCGACCGTTCCAATGAATAATGGAATGGCGCCGCTTCCCAGCCAGGGCATGAACGACGTCATGTAGCCCACTGCCGAAATGGCCACCGCCACGTTGGCGATGGCCAGCGACAGGAAGTACAGGTAAGAGCACAGAAAAAAGCCTGACTTTGCATGCGCCTCTTCGGTGTAGGCGGATAGCCCGCCTGAGCGCAGGCAGAAGATCCCGCATTGGGAAAAGCAGTACGCGATAGCCATCGAGCCGACAGCGGTGACGATCCATGACAGCAATGAAACAGCCCCGAGTTGGGCCATGCTCGTCGGCAACATGATGATGCCTGAGCCCATCATGTTCACCGTCACCAGTGTGGTGAGCCCCACGAGGCTCATTTTCTTGCTTGAGTCGGCCATCGGAGTTCCCTCGATTTGCGCAACGCGTCACCGCTCAGCCATCGAACGCACTGGGAGACAGGCTCAGGCTGCCGACGAAAATGGCGACGGGCTATCTGAGCAACTGCCGGAGAAGGCTCATGCGCCTGCCCATTCCTTGCGCTGTGAGGGGTGTTCGGGCAGACGCTTGATCACGTCCCGTCACAACCCTAGTCGCGGCAGACGGTGGCATTTCTGACAATTATCAATTAATCCGATTTGCCAGCCGTGACACCCATGGATTGGCACTCAAGCCATGGAGCAGCACGCTGAGTAAAACGGTACAGGCCGCCACGGCTACCAACGTCCGACCGGTTTGCAGAGGGTAGTCCAAAATCATTATGGCGAAGACGATGCTGGCCAAACCTCGCGGGCCGAACCAGCCGATGAACAGGCGGGTTTCGAAATCGAAGCCGGTTCCCGCCAGGCTGACAAGTACCGGCACGATGCGAATCACGGTCAGACTGAGCAACGCATACAGCCAGACATCGACCGTGAAACTGCTCCAGACCGAGGGGATCACCAGTGCGCCGAACACGACCCAGGTGATGATCGACAGCAGGCTGGCGAACTCTTCACTGGCCTTGAGCAGGTCATGTTTTTGTTCAGCGAACAGATAGCTGGCGAGCAGCCCGCCGACGAACGCGGCGATAAACCCGCTACCACCCAGTGTCTGGGCGGTGGCAAAGCAAAGCACCGCCAACCCGGGCAGCGTCAGCTGCGACCACATCGGTGTCTGCCAGTGATGTTTTGCAGAGTAGCGCTGCATCAGCCAGGCCATGAAAGTCAGGGTGCCGCCGATGAGCGCGCCGATACCAAGCTCCTCGAAAAAAAGCTCTATCGCCAGCGAGAGGGGGGACTGCGTGTGCTCTTCGATCAACAAGGCCAGGAACATCAACAACACCGGAACACAAATGCCGTCGTTGAGCCCGCTTTCCACGTTCAATCCCTCGCGCACGGGCGCCGCAACCTTGGGATTGCTCACGACAGCCTTGCCCAGCGCTGCGTCTGTGGGGGCCAGAAGGATTGCCAGTAATGCCAACTCGATCAAGGGCGCCTGCGGGAACAGCCAGATGCCCAGCAGCCAGCCACTCAGCATGGTCAGCGGCAGACCGATCAACAGCAAGCGCAGCGGTAATCCTTCGTGCGCCTTGAGAACTTTGAGATCGGCATTGGCGGCATCGCTGAACAGGACGATCGCCAATGTCAGTTCTGCAAGAATCCTGAGCCCATGACTATCGATCCGTGGTTGCAGAATGCCCAGAAACGCCGGGCCGAGAATCAGACCCGCCAGCATGAACATCAGTGGTCCATTGAGCAGACGTGACTCGAATCGCCCGGCAAATATGCTGTAGGTCAGAAGGAAAGCGGCAAGCAGGGCGAGGTTCTGATACATGACCGCTTGCCTGTTCTGATGGATGCCACAGCAATGGCATTACGGGCCTTCTCAGGCGGACAGGGCGCCCATCGCTCCGATACGACTTGCCCCAATGAGCGCAAAGCCTCGGCGGGCGGGCATGGAAGGGCTCAATGACTCTGGCGGTTGCAGCCGGACACCATCTGCTTGAGGCCGTCCATGTTGCGGATTTTCACGTCGCGCGCGGTGATTTCCACCAAACCCTGATCGCGCAAGTGGGCAATGCCGCGGCAAATGGTCTCCAGACGCAGCCCAAGGTAGGAGCCGATTTCTTCGCGGCGCATTTTCAGCACGAACTCTTTCGAGGAATAGCCACGGGAGCTCAGGCGTTGTGAGAGGTTGAGCAGGAAAGCGGCCAGACGCTCATCGGAGTTCATGTTGCCCATGAGCATCAACATGCTGTGGTCGCGCACGATTTCCCGGCTCAGCAACTTGTTGAGGTTGTGCTGCAGCGATGGCAGGCTTTGCGCGAGTTTTTCCAGCTGTGCGAAGTGAATCGGACAGACTTCGCTGTCTTCCAGCGCATACGCAGTACACGCGTGTTGATCGATGCTGATGGCGTCCAGCCCGAGCATTTCGCCGGGAATATGAAAACCGGTCACTTGCTCGCGGCCATCGACGGAGACCACGCTGGTCTTGAACGAACCTATTCGCACAGCGTACAGCGAGCGCAGCGGGTCCCCGGTCCGGTAGAGAGCGGCACCTTTCTTCACCTTGTATCGCTGCACGATCAGCGTGTCGAGCCGCTCGACCTCCGCGCCCGTCAGGCCAAGCGGCAGGCATAACTCAACCACGCTGCAGTTGGAACAGGCAGTTTTGAGAATCGGCGGGGGCGAGTGGGCTTCAAGCATGGATTAGCAGCCTCCAATGAGTGTGATAAGCATAGAAGTCTTCGCAGCGCACGTGCCTTTCGTTTGGCGTGCCAGCGTGATTACGGACGAACGGCGGGGAGGGGAATCACAAAGGCAACGGCCTCTGCGCCGCTCTTGTGTCGCAGGGTTGATGGGGAGACTTGATGCATATCAAGCGTGGCGGTTGGCAGAGTTGCAGAATCGTCCAATGGCGCTGACTGGAAATACACGTGATGTTCAGGCTCAAACGAATTCTGTTGATCGCACCTGCCGAAATGACCCGCACCCCGGCGTTTGATCGCGCCCAGGCGCTGGCTCGGGCCACTGGCGCGTTGCTGCACATCGTGGCGTTCGATCATGTCCAGTCCCTGGCGTTGGCCGGTCTGTTCGACCACGACGCCATGGCGCAAGCGCGTGAAGGCTATTTGCAGATGCATCGCCAGTGGCTGGAGCAGCAGGCCCGGTTTCAACGTGGCGCCGGCGTGCAAGTCAGCACCGAAGTGGTCTGGGCCAGGGCCACGCCGGCGCATGTACTTGAGTACATCAATGACTTTCATGTCGATCTGGTGATCAAGGATGCTCACCATGTTTCAGCACTCAATCAAACGTTTCACCAGCCGTTGGACTGGCTATTGGTACGAGATTGTCCCGCCTGCGTGCATCTGGTCACCGAGGCCGCACATCCGAAACCCTTGAAGATACTGGCGGCCATTGACCTGTCGCATCTCGAGGATCTGACCCAAGGGCTCAACGACCGGATACTCGGCGTTGCATCGACATTGGCGTCGAAATGCGATGCATCGTTGCACTTGTTGAACGTCGCCAATTGGTCAGTGGTGGGTGATGCGGCGATGAGTGTGCCGAACTTGAGTCTGGATCACAGTTTGCGCGATGCGATCAACGACACTCAGCAGGAAGCCTTCGATACGCTGGCCGAGCGCTATGGTCTCGATGAAGAACATAGCCACCTGCTCTCAGGTGTCCCGTTCCGGGTGATCGAAGACTTCGCCCGGCAGCACGCGTTCGATCTGCTGGTGCTCGGCATCTGTCACCATCAAGCGCTCGACGGCTTTATCGGCGGCACGGCCGAATGCCTGATGAACCGGGCTCCTTGCAGTTTGTTGATGGTCAAGGCAATGCCTGCCACAGCCTGACCGGTCATCGCAGCAGTTGATGGTAATCGGTTGGGGGTAATCCATCAGTGACTGCGCCCGCCGTGTGCGTAATGCCATTGTTGCCAGGCGTGCCGATATTTCTCATCGGCGCGTTTCCTCGCTTCAGTGAACTTGTGCATGGTGTCTGGAGAAAACGGCTCTTCAAGGACGGCATAGGCCCGTTCGCTGAGCCGATCGGCTTCGTGAAACAGTGCGCCACTGTCATCGATCGCGTCGGGGACATTGGCGGTTGTCATGGCTGGATCATTGATGACCATATCGTGAACCTCGCAAAGCAAGAATGAGGGTGGGTTGCGGACCTGTCACCCTGTGGCCGCATCTGTAACCTTCACGCCTTCGAGCAGCTTGTGACTGTCCCTGATCCGAGATGCGGGCGCAGCCGAGTCATGACTCTATTTCGATCCAGTTTGTCGTCGCAGCGATTGATCCAGATCAATGTCGCTCGCCAGTTTCATCGCCGCTTTGTCGGTTTTCCAGGCGCTTGCGCAAGGGTGGTGGACAAGCCTCGATATTCAGGTTTTTCAGGGGGAGGACGCGCACCAGGGGCCTTGCATATGACATTTATCAAGGAAGTCGCCGGGCTATGGCGCAACCTCGATTGACGTTGTTGTCCGGTTCTTTCGGCCCGGGTCAGCTGCGAGTGACATGAGCGCAGACGTCCATCTCTCTGGAGACAAACATGAGCCAATATCAACACTTGTTGCTGATCATCAACCCGGCCCTGCGCCATTCCCCGGCGATAAGGCAGGCCGCCGCCCTGGCTAAAGCCAGCGGCGCGTCGCTGCACATCGCAGCCTTGATCAAATGGTGGGATTTCCTGTCGCTGCTGGAGGAAGGGGATCGGGCAAGGGCCCGTGCGGCCTATTTGCAGGACCATCACGAGTGGCTGGCAAGCCAGGCTGCCAGCCTGCGAGCCGAAGGTTTGCGGGTGACGACGGAGGTTGGCTGGTCCGAAGACATGAAACGGGAGATCCTCGATCACGTCACCGTGAACCAGCCCGACTTGCTGATCAAGGAAGTGCAGCACGAATCCTTACTCAAACGCGCTTTGTTTACCCCATTGGATTGGCAGCTGCTGCGTGATTGTCCGGTGCCGGTCTACCTGTTGGGCGCTGCTGGCCCGGGTCTGCCGCGCAAGGTCGTAGCGGCAGTGGATGTAGCTGCAAGCGAAGATGATGGGGGCGCTCTCAATGACCGGATCGTCGAACAGGCGACATCCTTCGCCACTCAGTTCGGTGCAGAGTTGCACCTGTTATATGCCTATGACGTCTCGCAAAATTATCTGGATGAAGTGGTGAACAACTGGACGGTTTCGGAATTGATGAATGCCCGGCGCCAGGAACTGCAAGCGCATTACTGCGCTTTGGCGAGGAAATTCGGTGTGACGGCCGAGCACAGGCATAGCAGGGAGGGACATCCCGTGGCGGCGATCAGTGAGTTTGCCGATGAGCACGATGTGGACGTGATTGTGATGGGCAGGGTTCAACGTCACGGGCTGGAAAAACTGCTGGGAAGTACCACCGAACATATTCTGTACCAGGTCCCCTGCAGCGTACTGGCGGTCTAGCGCAAACGCTGGTGCACCTTACAAAGTCAGCGTTCCGGCCCACAACATCCGGCCAGCGTAAATCGCGACGGCCCAGATGATGATCAACACACCCGTTTCCGGACCGCTGAGCGGCTGGCCCTGGCGCGTTTTCAACGTGCCCAGGTGAATCAACGAGCCAGGCGCGTAGAGCAGAGCGCTGAGCAGCAGGTATTTGGGGCCGGCGGCATACAGCTGAATCAATCGGATGATCATTCCCCCGCCGGAATCGATAACGTCGCCCTCAAACCTCCCTCTGCGCGGTTTGTCAGTTCAATCCGTCCGTTCAGTCGCATCGCGATGGTGTTGACAATGGTCAACCCCAACCCGGCGCCATGCGCCGTGCCACGGCTGTAGAAACGCTCGAACAATCGCTCTCTGTCCGATTCATCGATTCCCGGCCCTTGATCGTCAACCGTCAAATGACAGAAGCCATCGGACTTGCTCAGGTGCACGGTGATCGCACCGTGTTCGGGGGAGAAATTCGCCGCGTTGGTGATCAGGTTATTCAGCGCGATATCGATGGCGGCGGGGTCGGCGAGGACATGAAACGGTTGGTCGCTGACCTCGAAGATCAACTCAAGGTGTTTGCTCAGCAACCACGGTGTCAATTGCACCAGGCTGTTGCGTACGGTTTCGCTGAGATCAATGCGTTGCAGTGGCGGCGGGTTGGGTTTGGGTTCAAGGCGCGCCATGGTCAGCAG